>NZ_JBJLSE010000199.1:0-509 GCF_050871845.1 Kineococcus arenarius subsp. arenarius | reverse complement strand
CCCACGGCCGTGCCCTGCTGGTGCGGCGCGTCGTCCACGACGGGCGGGCCGTGGCGCACGTGGCCCGCGAGCTGGGCGTCTCGCGCCAGTGCGCCCACCGCTGGGTGGCCCGCTACCGCGCCGAGGGCTGGGCAGGGCTGGCCGATCGCTCAAGCCGCCCCCACCGCAGTCCCCGACGCACCAGCCCCAGCGCCGAAGCAGACGTCATCGCGGCCCGCCGGCACCTGCGCTGCGGACCGGTGGGCATCGCCGCAGCCACCGGCGTCGCAGCGCGCACCGTCTCTCGCGTCCTGGCCCGCCACGGCGCCGCCCCGCTGGCAGCGTGCGACCCGTTGACCGGGGAGGTGATCCGCGCCTCGCGCCTGTCAGCTGCCCGTTATGAGCATCCTGAGCCTGGATCCCTCATCCACGTGGACGTCAAGAAACTGGCCCGCATCCCCGATGGGGGCGGCTGGCGTGTCCACGGCCGCCGCGAAGACGTCCGCGGCCGCGGCATCGGCTACGACTAC
>NZ_JBJLSE010000198.1:0-527 GCF_050871845.1 Kineococcus arenarius subsp. arenarius | reverse complement strand
AGGTGACATCCCAGCACACCCACGTTAACCGATTCTCAGGTACCGACCCCCCGAGCCGCCGCCCCGGGGGCGCGGGCTCGCGCGTGGAGCGGGCGACGGGAATCGAACCCGCGTAGCTAGTTTGGAAGACTAGGGCTCTACCATTGAGCTACGCCCGCGTGGCCGTGCGCGCCGCCCGGTGGAGGGCGTGCGCAGCGGTCGGCGCCCAGCTTAACGGGTCCGCGGCGGTAGCCTGTGGCAGCACCCGCCGCGCGCGGCGGGTCGCGGGGTGTGGCGCAGCTTGGTAGCGCGTCCGCTTTGGGAGCGGAAGGCCCCCGGTTCGAATCCGGGTACCCCGACGAGCACGGCCCGCCGACGACCCCGCGTCGACCGGCGGGCAGGCAGACGCCCCGGCGCGGACGGCTACGCTTTCGCGGGGGGGGGGGGGGGGGGGCGGGGCCGCCCCCCGGCCGCCCCCCCCCCCCCCCCCCCCGCCCCCCCCCCCCCCCCCCCCCCCCCCCCCTTCGACGCCCAACAACCCCACCCCC
>NZ_JBJLSE010000197.1:0-712 GCF_050871845.1 Kineococcus arenarius subsp. arenarius | reverse complement strand
CACCCTCGGATCACCGTTCGGTTGCCAACTCCCCGAGGCTTATCGCAGGCTCCCACGTCCTTCATCGGCTCCTGATGCCAAGGCATCCACCATGCGCCCTTACACACTTGCCACCACCACACACCACCGCCCACCTGAACCCCACCGACCACCACTGAAAGCAGTGGCACCGGAAGAGCCAGGACACGAGGAGCAGCATGCAGCAGGGCCAAGCAAAGAACCCAAACCACAAAGACACAGAAAAAATCTACTCGACGAAGCACCACAACAAAGAAGAACTTTGCAATGCTCGCGTCCACTGTGCAGTTCTCAAACAACAACCAGAGCCCATCTCGCAACGACAAGCACCAGACACCGAGAACACCCCCGAAGGAGCACCCCGACCGGTATGACCTGCCCGACACGGACCTGAGAAGGAGACGAACACCACCCACCAGCGACACAGCCGCCGGCACGTGGTGCCCGGTCCCTCAGGACCCAACAGTGCGCCAGGCACCGAGCATTCCCTCACCAGTCGCGTTCCCCACCCCACACCCCCCGAAGGAGGACCAGGGCCGTACTGACGACTCGATCAAGCACTCGGCACCGTGTTGATGTTCCACCCTCGAGCACCGACCTCCAGACTCACGCTGGAGTAGACGGCCCTGCCCACCCCACCCCGCAAGGAGTGAGGCGAGAGATGCTCCTTAGAAAGGAGGTGATCCAGCCGCAC
>NZ_JBJLSE010000196.1:0-752 GCF_050871845.1 Kineococcus arenarius subsp. arenarius | reverse complement strand
CACCCTCGGATCACCGTTCGGTTGCCAACTCCCCGAGGCTTATCGCAGGCTCCCACGTCCTTCATCGGCTCCTGATGCCAAGGCATCCACCATGCGCCCTTACACACTTGCCACCACCACACACCACACCCCACCCCCCACACAAGCGAGGGCACGAGCGGTGAGCGACGATCCAAGTCAAAGAACCCAAACCACAAAGACACAGAAAAAATCTACTCGACGAAGCACCACGACAAAGAAACACTCGACTACATTGATTCCAATGTCATCATCAATGTCATTGCAATGCTCGCGTCCACTGTGCAGTTCTCAAACAACAACCAGATCCGCCCCGTCAGCGAAGAACACCAGACACCGACACCCACCCGACCCAAGGAGCGAACCCCTCAAGCAAGCGATACCGACCGATGTGTCCTTCCGAAGCGACCCTGAGAAGGCCACGAACCCCACCACCACGACCGGACCGCGCAACCCGCACGCGGCCGGCACCAGTGACAGTGCCCGGTCCCTCAGGACCCAACAGTGCGCCAGGCACCGAGCACCCCCCAGCAGTCGCGTTCCCGACGTCAACAGCGTTCCGAAGAACACCTCAGCCGTACTAGCGCCACCAGCGAGCACCCAAGTGCCGTGTTGATGTTCCACCCTCGAGCACCGACCTCCAGACTCACGCTGGAGTAGACGGCCCTGCCCACCCCACCCCGCAAGGAGTGAGGCGAGAGATGCTCCTTAGAAAGGAGGTGATCCAGCCGCAC
>NZ_JBJLSE010000195.1:0-813 GCF_050871845.1 Kineococcus arenarius subsp. arenarius | reverse complement strand
GACGGCGACAAGATCGGCAAGGTCGACGAGGTCTACCTGGACAACGCGACGAACCAGCCCGAGTGGGTCTCCGTGAAGACCGGCCTGTTCGGCTCGAACGTCTCCCTGATCCCGCTGTCCCAGGCCACGGTGAGCGGCGACACCATCACGGTGCCGTTCGCCAAGGGCATGGTCAAGGACGCCCCGCACCACGACCCCGGTCACGAGCTGTCCGAGGCGGACGAGGACGACCTGTACCGCTACTACGGCATCGCCTCGACCGGCGGCACCGTCACCGAGACGTCCTCGACGCAGACGAGCGGTACCACCGGTTACGCGGGCACCGCCTCGGGCACCACGGGTACTACGGGCACCACGGGTACCGAGGTGCGCGGTGAGGGCCACGACACCTCCGGGCCGAACACCGATGACGCCATGACGCGCTCCAAGGAGGAGCTGCACGTGGCCAAGGAGTCGCGTGAGGCGGGCCGGGCGCGGCTGCGCAAGTACATCACCAGCGAGAACGTGACCCGCACGGTGCCGGTGAACCGCGAGGAGGTCGTGGTCGAGCGTGAGCCGATCACCGAGGCCAACCGCGGTGCGGCGATGTCGGGTGGGGACCTGACCGAGGAGGAGCACGAGGTCACGCTGCACGAGGAGCGCGCCGTGGCCGCCAAGGAGACGGTGCCGGTCGAGCGGGTGCGTCTGGGGACGCAGACGGTGCAGGAGGAGCAGACCGTCTCCGCCGAGGTGCGCGAGGAGCACATCGACCTCGACGCCGGCCAGGAGGCCACCACGAAGCGCGACCGCTCCTGAGCGAGGACCGCGCCGAGG
>NZ_JBJLSE010000194.1:0-842 GCF_050871845.1 Kineococcus arenarius subsp. arenarius | reverse complement strand
AGTCACCTGTCCATCTTCGACCACGGGGGTGGGTGTCGTCACGGTCACGATCATGGTTCCGATCTCGCCCTGTCAGGAGAGGTTGCTACGAGCGGCTGGCCTCAACTCACCCTGACAGACAGGGGGAGGCGGGCCGGTTGCGGCGTCTACCGGTTGCTGCGGTGGTCGACGACCTGCAGCCACCGTTGGGCCCGCAGGGATGACCCGGGGGACTGCGTACCCAACGCGGGATGAGCGGAAGGTCGAGTACTTGCCTCAGGGACCGCGGCGTTGTCGCAGGGGCCGGTCGTCACCGTCCTCGAAGTAGCTGATCTCGACGTCGGGCAGCTCGTTCTGCAGCTGGTAGGCCAAGTGCAAGCCCTCGTCTCGCCAGGCCCGCTCCTGCTCGGCGTCGGGCCAGCGGTAGTCGGTCCGGCCGAGAGCGTTGTAGCGCTCGTTCCACTTCCGCAGCTGCTCGACGAGCTCGTCGCTGGCACCGAACTCGGCCGGGTCGACCGTGCCCATGTGGTCGACGTCGCTGTCCCAGACCGGGTCCTGCACGCCCCACTCGGCCATGACCCGCAGGGCGACGGGGCGGTAGGGCTCCTGCACCTGATGAGCATGGCACCCGATGCCCGGCCTCGGGATCACACCAGTGGAAGCGGGATCACCCCCATCGCGGTCTGGTCTGGCCGCTTGCTCATCGACATGACCGCGCGCATCGCGATGATATGTGGGTGATCGGGGGCTAACCTCCGGTCTGAGCCCAGATGGGCTCGAGTCCTCAACGTGGAGGCACCCTCATGACCGTTCTGGATCTTCGACTGACTCAGGGGTTGACGCCCTCCGGTCTGCCCTCGGTG
>NZ_JBJLSE010000193.1:0-1014 GCF_050871845.1 Kineococcus arenarius subsp. arenarius | reverse complement strand
GGATGCTCCTATGGTTCGTCAAGCGGCTGCAGCGAGGGGGTCGGTGGCTGCAGACGGCTGCAGAAGGGCGAAGACCTCACGGGCGATGTAGCGCTTGAGGCAGCGGATGATCTCTGACTTGCTCAAACCCTCGGTGGTGCGGCGCTTGACGTAGTCGCGGGTGCGTTGATCGGTGCCCATGCGGGTGATGGCGATGCGCCAGAGCGCGTTGTTGGCTTGGCGGTCCCCACCGCGGTTGAGGCGGTGACGGTTCGTCCGGCCCGAGGAGGCGGGCAAGGGTGCTGCTCCGCAGAGCATCGCGAAGGCGGCTTCGGAGTGCAGCCGCTCACTGTTCTGCCCGGCGGTGACGAGCAGTTGCCCGGCGACGTCGGGGCCGATGCCCTTGACCGTCAGCAGGGCAGGGCTGATCTGCTTCACGAGTGCGGCGATGAGGGTGTCGAGGTCGTCGATCTCCTCGCTCAGCTGCTCGTGGCGCCGCGCCAGGGACCGCAGCGCGACCTTCGCCGCGATGGCGGGCTCGCCGATGCGCGAGCGGTCGGGACGGGCCGCCGCGCAGGTGGCGATCAGCTGGTGCAGCGGCAGATCGCGCAGGTGGGCGCGCAGCGCTTCAGGCGCGGTGACGATCAGCGCCTTGAGGCGTCGTTGCACGTCAGCACGGTGTGCCACCGCGCAGCGGCGGGCCACCCGCAGCGCCCGCAGCGCCTCGACCTGACCATCGCGCTGCTTGGGGATGCCGGTGCGTCGCTGGGTCAAGGCCGCACGGGCAGCGGCCTCGGCGTCGACGGGGTCGGACTTGCCCTGCCAGCGGCGTGCCTTGCGGTCAGGGCGGTCGATCTCCACCAGCGGCACCTGCTCGCCGTGCAGGTAGCGGGCCAGCCCGGCGCCGTAGACGCCCGTGCCCTCGATGCCGATGAGCACCACGGCGCCGAAGGTGCGCAGCCACGCCAGCAGCGCCACGTAGCCGGCGGCGTCAGCGCGGAACTGCGCCGAGCCCAGCAGGCGGCCTGCGGCGTC
>NZ_JBJLSE010000192.1:0-1023 GCF_050871845.1 Kineococcus arenarius subsp. arenarius | reverse complement strand
GGCGGTCTCAAGCGGTCAGCGCAACAGCTCCGTGAGCTTCTCTGATGGTGTCATGAACTGCAGGGTCTTGCGAGGACGACCGTTGAGGGAGTCCTGGATCGCGAGCAGTTCCTTCCTGGTGACGTCGCTCAGGTCGACGCCCTTGGGCAGGTACTGCCGCAACAAGCCATTGGTGTTCTCGTTGCTGCCGCGCTGCCAGGGTGAGTGCGGGTCGCAGAAGTAGACCGGGATGTCGGTGGCGAGGGTGAACTTCGCGTGCGCGGCCATCTCTGCCCCCTGGTCCCAGGTGATGCTGCGAGCCAGATGAGCAGGCAAGGCCGTGATGGCCTCCCGCATCCTCGCCTCCACGGTGACCGCGGACTTGTCCGCCCCCAACGGCAGCAACATGACGTAACGGGTAGAGCGCTCGACCAAGGTCCCCACCGCGCTGCGACTGCCGGCCCCCAGGATCAGATCTCCCTCCCAGTGTCCGGGAACGGCGCGGTCCTCGACCTCGGGTGGGCGTTCAGAGATCATCACCATCCCCGGGATCCGTCCGCGTCCTTCCCGTCGTCCTCGGGTCTTGCGACGAGTTCGCCCGGATCGCAGACAGCGCACCAGTTCTCGGCGCAACTCGCCGCGGCCCTGGACGAAGAGCGACTGGTAGATCGTCTCGTGGCTGACTTGCATCTGCTCATCATCGGGGAAGTCCCGTCGCAGGCGTCCGGCGATCTCCTGCGGTGACCACCACTGCTCCAGGCAGGAGGTAACCTCCGCCAGCAGCGGCCCGGCGGTGAGCTTGAACGCCTTGGGACGGCGGGTCTGCTCGCGGGCGCGGACGTGCCCGCCCCAGGCCCGGTAGTCCTCGCGGCCGCCGTTGGCGTTGACCTCCCGTGACACCGTCGAGGGTGCTCGACCCAGCGCCGACGCGATCGCACGGAACGACTCCTTCGCCCGCACCCCGATCAAGATGCGTTCGCGCTCGTCGATCGAGAGACGCCCCGCCCGTGGTGCCCATGAGTCTTCCACCCCGCTCAGGAAGCG
>NZ_JBJLSE010000191.1:0-1046 GCF_050871845.1 Kineococcus arenarius subsp. arenarius | reverse complement strand
CCTAGTGGTCAGCTCGGGAAGTTCCTGATCATGCTGCGGCCTGCCAGGTGAAGCGGACGGGCCGGCGAGTCTGGCTCCGTTCGCGAGCCCAGGCTTGCACGGCCCGGTCGCACTCATCCGTGGTGGTGAACCAGCCGTGCTTGAGGACCTGACGAGCAAGGATCCCGAACACTGACTCGATGGGGTTCACCCACGAGGCGTGCTTGGGGGTGAACAGCACCTCGATGCCGGGATGCTCCGCCAGCCAGGCCGTGGTGGCCCTGCTGGTGTGCGCTGACCCGTTGTCCATCACCAGGACGAAGTCACAACCATGCGCATCCGCCAGGTGCTCCAAGACCTTGATGAACGCCGTCGAGTCCATCCGGGACCGCGCCCTGATCATCTCGACCGCGCCGGTGGCGCAGTTCTGCACTCCGTACCAGGAGACGGTGCCGCGACGCACGTACTCGAACTCCCGGCGGACCGTGCCGTCGCCGGCGCGACTGTCAGCTCTCACCGGGGTGCGAACTGGATGCGCGGTCTTCTCATCCAGACTCAACACCGCCCGCCCGTCGACCCGGGCGGCGGTGACGGCGTGCTGCACGGCAGCGACTTTGCCGTCGAAGTCCGGATCGGGACGGCGATGGATCCAGCCGCGAACGCGGTGGACCTTCACGCCCAGCGCGCTGAGTTGAGTCGTCACCCAGGAGCAGGTGACGCCCCAGTTCAGGTTCCACAGCGCATCGCGCAGTGCGCGGTGGGTCCACAAGGCGTGCGGGCCTGGCCGGGTGGAGGTGGCCAGCGTGAGCAGATCACGAACGGCCTCGTCGCGGTAGAGAGGTGGTCGCCCTGAGCGGGGTGCATCGAGCAGACCGCAGATCCGGTCCGTGGCGACGCGTTGGACCCACTTGCGCACGGTGTTGCGGGTGGTGCCGTGCTCGGCTGCGACTGCGCGCAGCGACCTGCTGCGCGCTGCCAGCGCCACTCGGGCGCGGAAGGCGTGCCGCTGCGCCACGCCGGGGTGGGCGGCGACGTAGTGCAGTTGCTGCTCGATAGTCTGCGCCGTG
>NZ_JBJLSE010000190.1:0-1135 GCF_050871845.1 Kineococcus arenarius subsp. arenarius | reverse complement strand
AAGCTGGTGGCCACGACCGCCGGCGACCTCACCGTGAAGATCCCCAAGACGAGGACGGGCTCGTTCTTCCCTGCGCTGCTGCACCCGCGTCGGCGCATCGACGTCGCGCTGCACGCGGTCGTCATGGAGGCCTACGTCCATGGCGTCTCAACGAGGAAGGTCGACGACCTCGTCGCGGCTTTGGGAGTCGACTCCGGCATCTCCAAGTCGGAGGTGTCGCGGATCTGCGCGGGCCTGGACAGCGAGGTCGCCGCCTTCACCTCCCGCCCACTGAACGCGCAGGCGACTCCGTACGTCTTCTTGGATGCCACCTACTGCAAGGCCCGCGTCCGCGGCCGGGTGGTCTCCCAGGCGGTGGTCATTGCCACCGGTGTCACCGCTGACGGGCACCGAGAAGTACTGGGCTGCAACGTCGGTGACGCCGAGACCCTCGACTTCTGGAAGCAGTTCCTGAACGGTCTGCGCGATCGGGGCTTGCACGGGGTCCAACTGGTCATCTCCGATCAGCACCGTGGTCTGATGTCCGCGATCGAGCAGACCATGGCCGGGGCCAGCTGGCAACGCTGCCGGGTCCACTTCATGCGCAACGTGCTGGCGAAGGTGTCCAAGGGCCAGGGCGAGGCGGTCGCGGCGATGGTCCGCACGATCTTCGCCCAGCCGTCCCCGGCGCTGGTCACCGAGCAGGTGAACGTCGTCGCCGACACCCTGCGCGGGCAGTTCCCCACCATCGCCGCGATGCTCGACGAGACAGGCCCCGACATCACCGCGTTCGCGGTCTTCCCCGAAGCGCACTGGCGCAAGATCTGGTCGACCAACCCCATCGAACGCCTGAACCGGGAGGTCAAGCGCCGCACGGACGTCGTCGGGATCTTTCCCAACCCGCCCGCGGTGCTGCGCCTGGCCGGCTGCGTGCTGATCGAAGCGCACGACGAGTGGGCTTTCACCGGTCGGCGCTACCTCTCCGAGGCGTCGATGGCGCTGCTGACCCCACCGGAGCCGACCACCCTGCCGCTGGCACCAGCCGATCCGGTCATCAGCAGCGGCCGCGCCCTCGACAATCTCACCGCCCGCACGGCATAGTCCCAACCGCAGCGCTTCACGCGACCGCAGTTACACCACTCCACGGGACGTCATC
>NZ_JBJLSE010000189.1:0-1278 GCF_050871845.1 Kineococcus arenarius subsp. arenarius | reverse complement strand
GGGTCTGCCCCGGGTTCGGTTGACTCTCCTGGGTAGGGGCGGTCAGGCCGCGTGAGCGGCTTGTAGGAGTGTCTCGTACTCGATGGGCGTCAGCCGCCCGAGGGCCTGCTGTCGGCGTCGGCGGTGGTAGGTCTTCTCGATCCAGGTCACGATCGCCAGGCGCAGCTCCTGGCGGGTGTCCCAGCGTCGGCGGTTCAGGACGTTCTTCTGCAGCAGCGAGAAGAACGACTCCATCGCCGCGTTGTCGGCGCAGGTGCCGACCCGGCCCATCGACCCTCGTGCCTGTGCAGCACGCAGCTCCCGGACGTAGCGGTGTGAGCGGAATTGGCTGCCTCGGTCCGAGTGAACGATCACTTCCAAGGCCTGCGCCCCGCCGCGAAGGGCCAGGGCGTTGCGCAGCGCCTGTGTGGCCAGATCGGCGGTCATGCGGGCATCGATGGAGTAGCCCACGATCCGGTTGGAGCAGGCGTCCTTGACCGCGCAGAGGTAGAGCTTGCCCTCCGCGGTGGGGTGTTCTGTGATGTCGGTCAGCCAGAGCTGGTTGGGCTTCTCGGCGGTGAACCTCCGCTGCACGAGGTCGTCGTGGACCGGTGGGCCGGGCTGGCGCTGCCGGCCCCGCTTGCGAGAGTGCACCGACCACAGCCGCTCCTGGCTGCACAGGCGCTGCACCCGGTTGCGCCCGGCCTGCCCGCCCTGCTCGGCGAGTTCGTCGGCGATGAAGCGGTAGCCGAACTCCGGGTCGTCATGGTGGATCTTCCGCGCAGCGTGGATGAGGTGGGCGTCGTCCCAGTCCCGGTCGGTGACCGGGCACGCCCGCCACTTGTAGTACGCCTGCTTGGAGAAGCCCAGCACCCGGCAGGTCACCACCACAGGAACACCCTCGGCGGCAAGGTCACGGACCAGCGGGAAGATCATTTTGGGAGGGTGTCCCGGGCGAAGTAGGCCGTCGCCCTGCGCAGGATCTCGTTCTCCTGCTCCAGCTGCTTGGCTCGCTTACGCAGCTCCCGGTTCTCCGCCTCCAGGTCCGCTCCGGCCGGCGGGGCCGACTGCTCGACCAGGCCGTCCTCGCGGTCGGCGATCGCCAGCCAGCGACCCAGGCAGGACTCGGAGATCCCGAAGCTGCGGGCGATCTCGGCGCGGGACCGGCCGCCCTGGCGGGCCACGGCGATCACGTCCCGGCGGAACTCGGCAGGGAAGGCCTTCGGCACGGTCATCATCCTTCCAGTGAGGACCATGATCCTCACAGGTCAGGAGTCAACCGGACCGGGGGCAGTCCCC
>NZ_JBJLSE010000188.1:0-1323 GCF_050871845.1 Kineococcus arenarius subsp. arenarius | reverse complement strand
CCCTGTCTGTCAGGGTGAGTTGAGGCCAGCCGCTCGTAGCAACCTCTCCTGACAGGGCGAGATCGGAACCATGATCGTGACCGTGACGACACCCACCCCCGTGGTCGAAGATGGACAGGTGACTGCCGGCTCGTCCTCCCGCAGAGGCCCGCGCGCTGACCGCCCGCGCGCTCGGCGCTCCTTCACCCCCGCTCAGAAGCAGGCCTACCTCGACGGTTACGAAGCCGCCCGCGCCATCGGTGACGGCGAGGGCTACCTACGACGCGAAGGCCTCTACTCCTCGCTGATGTCGGAGTGGCGCCGGGCCCGCGACGCCGGACTGCTCGAGGGCAAGAGCGACGGCGCGCCGGTTGGGCGACCCAGCGCTGAGCAGGCCGAGATCGCCCGCTTGAAGCGTGAACTGGAGGTGACCCGCAGCAAACTCGCCACCACCGAGACCGCCCTGGACATCATGGGAAAAGCACGAGAGCTCTTGGCCTCGATCTCCAAGAGCGAGCAGGAACGGCAGGACGAGCAGCAGCGCGGACCGCGTTGATGAACGCCTTCACGACGTTGCGGACTGCCGGGGTCACCATGCGCACTGCGGCGCTCTTGACGGGCATCGCCCGTGCCACGATGGACCGGGCCAGGCGCTCATCACCCGTCGCGCTACCCTCCCCGCTGCCCTTGGTTCCGCGCACCGCTTCGGCGCCGAAGAACAAGCTCACCGACGTCGAGGAGCAGCAGGTCCTGGCTGTGCTGCACAGTCCGGAGTTCATCGACCAGGCCCCAGCCGAGGTCTACGCCACCTTGCTGGGACGCGGTGAATACTTGTGCTCGATCGCGTCGATGTATCGGATCCTGCGCCGGCACAACGAAGTCCGTGACCGTCGTCGGCAGGCCCGGCATCCTGCCCGGGCTCGTCCGGAATTGACCGCCACCGGCCCAGGTCAGGTCTACACGTGGGATATCACCAAATTGCCCGGCTCAAGGCGGGGGGTGTGGTTCGACGCCTACGTGATGATCGACATTTTCTCCCGCATGATCGTGGGGTGCCGGGTCCACGCCCACGAGTCCGCGCCGCTGGCGGCGGAGATGATGCGTGAGGTGTTCGGGGTTCACGGCATCCCGCACGTCGTGCACGCCGACCGGGGGACGTCGATGACGTCGAAGACGGTGGCTCATCTGCTGGAGGACCTCGGCGTCGACCGGTCACATTCGCGGCCGCGGGTCTCGAACGACAACCCGTTTAGTGAGGCCTTGTTCAAGACGGTGAAGTACGCCCCGACCTTCCCCGAGCGGTTCGCCACCTTGGCCGATGCGCGAGCCTGGATGGAGGACTTC
>NZ_JBJLSE010000187.1:0-1400 GCF_050871845.1 Kineococcus arenarius subsp. arenarius | reverse complement strand
CGGTGTCCGCCTGCTCGGTGTCCGCCTGCTCGGTGTCCGCCTGCTCGGTGTCCGCCTGCTCGGTGTCCGCCTGCTCGGTGTCCGCCTGCTCGGTGTCCGCCTGCTCGGTGTCCGCCTGCTCGGTGTCGGTCGCTGGGCTCTGGGTGGATGGATCGTCCGAGGTGCGCCGGTGCCCCGCTGGTGTAGCCGAGGCTGCTGTCGCCCGGTGGCTCGGTGGCCTCTTGTGGCCTGCCGGCTTGTACCCCTCCCGCACCCGCAGTTGCCGGCATCGCTGCTTCCAGCGTTGCACCTCGGCGGGTGAGGCTCCCAGCGCCTGGAGGTAGCCGCCCACGACTTGCTCGGTGGGGATCCGCTGGCCTCGTTCGGCGGCGCTGATGGACTCAGGCACGAAGTGGGCCTGGGCGGCCAGTCGGCGCTGTGACCACCCCTTGGCTTCGCGGAGCTCGCGCAGGTCCTGCGCGAAGCGTTCGATGGAGTCCTCCGAGACATCGCTGGGCCACATGGTCGGTGTCCACCTCCGCTCCAGGCAGCGTGCGTCAGACGGGTCAGGTACGCAGCCAGGCCGCGGCCATCGCCCATTCGGCGGTGTCCATGCGCTGAAAGTGTCCATGGACAGGCGTGAGGTAACCACAGCAGCGGTACCGGTGCGCCCAGGACGCGGACATCGAGCGCGCCACACCAGGTGATCCCGCTGACGTGGATCACCAGCAGGCGCGGTGACGTCCACGGACGCGAGCTGGGTGCTCGTGTGCTGTGGACACACGGGCCGGGGCCGTACACCAGAGCCACGGCTCCGCCAGTGGTGGTGGGGCTCTGGTCCACCAGGAGTTCAGATGAACCCACACCCTGCCCTCGGGCGGCACTCGAACCCCGTCGCACTGCAGCGACTACTCCAGCTCGTACTGCTCGCCGGAGCGCTGGTGATTGGCGTCCTGCTGCTGAGCGCCGCCTCGGCGTCCGCCGACAGCGGCATCCGGGTGGACACCAAGAACGGCAAGGGCGTGAACGTGCGGCCTACCCCGGGCACCGAGCGGGCCGCGCTGTACGGGCTGGCCGACGGCACCCCGATCGAGGCGGTGGCCCTGGTGCGCGCCGGCGACGGCAAGGTGTGGGTGCAGCTGGCCGACGGCGGCTTCATCTCCGCCGACCTGGTCGCCGGTGACCGTGGTCTGCCGATGCGCGAGGCCAAGCCCGAGGCCAAGCCCGAGGCCAAGCCCGAGGCCAAGCCCGAGGCCAAGCCCGAGGCCAAGCCCGCCGCTCCGGCTGAGCAGGCCGGCATCCGGGTGGACACCAAGAACGGCAAGGGCGTGAACGTGCGGCCTACCCCGGGCACCGAGCGGGCCGCGCTGTACGGGCTGGCCGACGGCACCCCGATCGAGGCGGTGGCCCTGGTGCGCGCC
>NZ_JBJLSE010000186.1:0-1783 GCF_050871845.1 Kineococcus arenarius subsp. arenarius | reverse complement strand
CGTGAAGGGGCGTTGGGGATTCCTTTGGTGTTGTACCTTCCACTTCCCTCGCCAGGGGGGTGGGGGTTTCGAGATCAGAGGTCAAACTAAGCAAGTCAATCACCTGACGCGCTCGCCGGCTTCTGGCCGGTGGGGGTGTTTAAGGTTTTTTCGACGGAGAGTTTGATCCTGGCTCAGGACGAACGCTGGCGGCGTGCTTAACACATGCAAGTCGAACGGTGAACCCCTTCGGGGGGGATCAGTGGCGAACGGGTGAGTAACACGTGAGCAACCTGCCCTCAGCTCTGGGACAACCACTGGAAACGGTGGCTAATACCGGATACGACTCGCTCGGGCATCCGATGCGGGTGGAAAGTTTTTCGGCTGGGGATGGGCTCGCGGCCTATCAGCTTGTTGGTGGGGTGATGGCCCACCAAGGCGACGACGGGTAGCCGGCCTGAGAGGGCGACCGGCCACACTGGGACTGAGACACGGCCCAGACTCCTACGGGAGGCAGCAGTGGGGAATATTGCACAATGGGCGCAAGCCTGATGCAGCGACGCCGCGTGAGGGATGACGGCCTTCGGGTTGTAAACCTCTTTCAGCAGGGAAGAAGCCACCTTCCGGGGTGGTGACGGTACTTGCAGAAGAAGCACCGGCTAACTACGTGCCAGCAGCCGCGGTAATACGTAGGGTGCAAGCGTTGTCCGGAATTATTGGGCGTAAAGAGCTCGTAGGCGGTGTGTCGCGTCTGCTGTGAAAACTCAGGGCTCAACTCTGAGCTTGCAGTGGGTACGGGCACACTTGAGTGCGGTAGGGGAGACTGGAATTCCTGGTGTAGCGGTGAAATGCGCAGATATCAGGAGGAACACCGGTGGCGAAGGCGGGTCTCTGGGCCGTAACTGACGCTGAGGAGCGAAAGCATGGGGAGCGAACAGGATTAGATACCCTGGTAGTCCATGCCGTAAACGTTGGGCGCTAGGTGTGGGGTCCATTCCACGGATTCCGTGCCGCAGCTAACGCATTAAGCGCCCCGCCTGGGGAGTACGGCCGCAAGGCTAAAACTCAAAGGAATTGACGGGGGCCCGCACAAGCGGCGGAGCATGCGGATTAATTCGATGCAACGCGAAGAACCTTACCAAGGCTTGACATGCACGGTGGACCTGCAGAGATGTGGGGTCATTTAGTTGGTCGTGCACAGGTGGTGCATGGTTGTCGTCAGCTCGTGTCGTGAGATGTTGGGTTAAGTCCCGCAACGAGCGCAACCCTCGTTCCATGTTGCCAGCAGTTCGGCTGGGGACTCATGGGAGACTGCCGGGGTCAACTCGGAGGAAGGTGGGGATGACGTCAAATCATCATGCCCCTTATGTCTTGGGCTTCACGCATGCTACAATGGCCAGTACAGAGGGCTGCGATACCGTGAGGTGGAGCGAATCCCAAAAAGCTGGTCTCAGTTCGGATCGGGGTCTGCAACTCGACCCCGTGAAGTCGGAGTCGCTAGTAATCGCAGATCAGCAACGCTGCGGTGAATACGTTCCCGGGCCTTGTACACACCGCCCGTCACGTCATGAAAGTCGGTAACACCCGAAGCCGGTGGCCCAACCCGTAAGGGGGGGAGCTGTCGAAGGTGGGACTGGCGATTGGGACGAAGTCGTAACAAGGTAGCCGTACCGGAAGGTGCGGCTGGATCACCTCCTTTCTAAGGAGCATCTCTCGCCTCACTCCTTGCGGGGTGGGGTGGGCAGGGCCGTCTACTCCAGCGTGAGTCTGGAGGTCGGTGCTCGAGGGTGGAACATCAACACGG
>NZ_JBJLSE010000185.1:0-1806 GCF_050871845.1 Kineococcus arenarius subsp. arenarius | reverse complement strand
GGGGGGAGGGCGGCACGCCCCCACGAAACGGCCCACCCCGCCCGCCCCGCCCGACGTGGCGGTGGAAATGGCGGTGATCAAGGAGGTGCCAACTACCTTGAACACCGTAGGGTGGGGTGGGGTGGGAGGTGGCGTCGGCGGGAGCCGCTAGCGTCCCCGCGTGCCCGCAGCCCCCCGCGTCGACGCCGCGCCCGCCGACCGCGCCGCGCGCCCCGAGCCCACCTGGGCCGGGGTGCTGCTGACGAGGGTGCCGGTGGTGCTGGCCGCCGCCGTCGCCGCGGTCACCGCGGTGGCCGTGCCGCTGGTCCTGCTGGACCTGTGGGCGCCGTGGACGGCGCTGCCGGTGTGCCTGGTCGCCGCCGCGCTCGCCGGGCGCCTGGCGTGGGCGGTGCCGGTCGTGCCCACCCCGGCGTGGGCGGCGCTGACCAGCCTCGCCGTGGCCGCCGGCGGCGGCCTGTGGGCCGGCCTCACCCGTGCCGAGCACGTCGTGCTGCGCCGCGACGCCGGCTCGCAGGCCCTCTACGCGCACCACCTGGCCACCCACCACGGCCTGCCGGTGGACCCCTCGCTCGCGGCGCTCGGCGGCGCGCAGGCGCTGGCCGACCCGAACGTGACGATCGCCAGTCCCGCCTTCTACGAGGTCGGCACCGACGTCGTCCCGCAGTTCCTGCTGGGGGCGCCCGCGCTGTACTCGCTGGGGGAGTGGGCCGGCGGCTGGGAGGGGCTGCTGCTGGCGCCGGCGGTGGTGGCCGTGGCCGCGCTGCTGGCGGTGGCGGGGCTGGCCGCGCGCGTCGTGGGCCCGCGCTGGGCGCCCCTGGCCGTGGCCGTGTTCGCCCTCGCGCAGCCGGTGCTGCACGTGAACCGCTCCACGTACTCGGAGGTCCCGGCCCTGCTGGTGCTGGCCGCCGCCGCCTCCGTCCTCGTCGCGGCCACCGCCGCGACGGGCACCCCCACGCTCGCCGCGCGCCTGGGCGGCGGGGCGGGGCTGCTGCTGGGCGCCTGCGGCTTCGTGCGCATCGACTACCTGCGCGAGGTGGCGCTGCTGCTGCCGGTCGTGGCGGGGCTGGCGGCGCTGCGGCACCCTGCGGCGCGCGCCCTGCTGGCGGGCACCGCCGTCACCAGCGCCCTGGCTGCCGTGGCGGCGGTGACGTACTCGCGGCCCTACCTGGGCACGATCGCCGGTTCCCTGCTGCCGCTGGTCGCGGCCCTGGTGGCGCTCGCGGTGCTCTCGTGGGCCGGTCTGCGGCTGGCCCGCACCGGGCGTCTCGCGCGCGCGCCGTGGCTGACGAGCCCGCGGCTGGGACCCGCCCTGGCCGCCGTGCTGGGACTGGTGCTGCTGGGGCTGGCGAGCCGCCCGCTGTGGCTGGTGGTGCGCCAGGACCCCGCCGACCCCGGCAGCAGGCTGGTCGCCGGGCTCCAGCAGTCGCAGGGCCTGCCGGTGGACGGCGGGCGCACCTACGCGGAGCACTCGGTGGACTGGCTGGCCTGGTACCTCGGCTGGCCCGCGGTGGCCGCCGCGGGCGCGGCGGCCGTGGTGCTGCTGGCGCGCCTGGTGCCGGCGCTGCAGGGCCGCGCCCCGCTGCCGGCGTGGGCGGCGCCGTTCGTGGTGGCCGTCGGCTCGACGCTGCTGACGCTGTACCGCCCGGGCATCACCCCCGACCACCCGTGGGCGGACCGCCGCTTCGTGCCGCTGGTGCTGCCCGCGGTGGTGCTGCTGGCCACCGCCGCCGTCGCCTGGGCGGTGCGCGTCCTGGCCCCGCGCCTCTCCCGCCCCCACCGGGCGGTAACCATGGTTTCCGCCCCTGC
>NZ_JBJLSE010000184.1:0-1952 GCF_050871845.1 Kineococcus arenarius subsp. arenarius | reverse complement strand
TTGAACGCCGCGACACCGTTGTAGGAGCTGGCGACCTCCTGCGCGAGACGCGACACCATGGGAGCTGAGTCGGCAGCGACGGGAGCGGTGCTGATGTCTTGCTTCCACACGCTGCGCGCACCGAAGATCGATTCGAGGCTCTGAGGCGTCGCGGGGTTCGAGGCCGAGGTGCCGGACGGCTGTCGTTCGCGGTTGAAGTGCCGGTGAGTGATGACACCCGCGATCAGTGTGACGACCAGGATCACCACCGCAATGACCATCAAGCGCTTGCGCGCCCAGGGACGACCTGCTCCAGCCTTCCGCGTCAGCAGCATGGCATCCCTCCTGGATCGTGCGGGGTCATTGTGATCGCGCGCGTCGGTGGGCGGCTGGGCGTGGTGCGGGGCACGTGCAGCAGACCTTACGGGCCTCGAGACACCCGAGGCGATGCGGCTGACGGGCTGCACGTGCTTCGGCCGGAGATGTGATGCATCTCACGGGCTGAGCGTGTGTGGTGACGCACAGTGAAAACCCGTCGTGATCCCTCATCTTTCGGGTCAGTACCTGACAGGTAGCCACCGTCACAGTACGTCCGCTGAACGGGTCAGGGTGCTGCCGGGTGCGTGGTTGGTGAGCACGCTTCGTCGACTTCCGGGTTGAGGAGTTGCGCCAGAAGGGTTGATGCCCTGCGGAATCGGTTTGAAGTGCGAAAGCGCGACGGGGGGGTGGTCGATGCCTTCAGCAGAGCAAGAACCCCGTCGAGATCCCCTCCTGGAGTCAACGATGAATAAGCGTCCCGTCATCGTGCGAACCGCGATCGCGGCGTGTAGCGCGGTCGCCGTCGTCACCAGCACGGCGTTCGGCGCTGCGGCATCCACCACGCCCACCGCATCCGCCACGCCCGCCGCTCTACCGACCACTGCCGTCAACGCGGGTGGGGCGGCGGTCACGATCTTCGGGACGACGTACGCCGCGGACGCCTACGCCACCGGCGGGTCCGTCTCCACTCGTGCTGCGGCGACCGGTACGGCAGATGAGGTTCTGTACGCCGACTTCCGGGTAGGGGTGCAGAGCTACGCGATCCCGGTGCCCAACGGTCAGTACGACGTCACCCTCAAGACGGCTGAGAACTACTGGACCTCCGTCGGCCAGCGCGTCTTCGACGTCTCGCTCGAGGGCAAGAAGGTCCTCAGCGCCTTCGATCCCATCCTCGTCAGCGGTGGCAAGGACCTCCCGGCGGACCGCACGTTCACCACGACCGTCACCGACGGCAAGGTGGACATGGCGTTCAACGCGCTGAAGGACAAGTCCATCGTCGCCGCCGTGCTCGTCAAGCCGCACATCACCGCGACTGGCCCCTCGGTCAACGCGGGTGGGACCGCGGTCACGGTTTCCGGGACGACGTACGCCGCGGACGCCTACGCCACCGGCGGGTCCGTCTCCACTCGTGCTGCGGCGACCGGTACGGCAGATGAGGTTCTGTACGCCGACTTCCGGGTAGGGGTGCAGAGCTACGCGATCCCGGTGGCCAACGGTCAGTACGACGTCACCCTCAAGACGGCTGAGAACTACTGGACCTCCATCGGAAAGCGCGTCTTCGACGTCTCGCTCGAGGGAACGAAGGTCCTCCGTTCTTTCGATCCCTTCTTCGCGGCTGGTGGCAAGGACCTCCCGGCGGACCGCACGTTCACCACGACCGTCACCGACGGCAAGGTGGACATGGTGTTCAACGCGCTGAAGGACAAGTCCATCGTCGCCGCCGTGCTCGTCAAGCCGCACGTCGCCGCTGTCGTCCCCGCAGGCGGCTCCGTCACCGCACCGTCCGCCTCCGAGCCGTTGGAAGGCGTCTTCGGTGCGCGCAGCGTGTGGAAGCAAGACATCAGCACCGCTCCCGTCGCTGCCGACTCAGCTCCCATGGTGTCGCGTCTCGCGCAGGAGGTCGCCAGCTCCTACAACGGTGTCGCGGCGTTCAA
>NZ_JBJLSE010000183.1:0-2029 GCF_050871845.1 Kineococcus arenarius subsp. arenarius | reverse complement strand
CCGGCCCTGCCGAAGATCCTCGACCTGCCGACCAGCGCCTGGATCAACCGACCCGACGACCCTGCGCAGGCCGAGCACAGCTCAGCTGCTTAACACCTGCTGGCCTCAACCGCCTTGACACGTTCCGGGCGGCCAGCCACGCGCCGTGCGGACGTCGGGCCTGTTCGAGCGGGGACCGCCTACGGGAGATGGCCAGGCTGCCGTTCCTTCAGGTGTGTGCCGGAGGGCGCCATTGTCGCGGCTCGTGGTGGTCGAGGGGGGCGTTTTCGCCGCAGTCGTGGCGGAGGTGCCGCCGGCGCTCGCGGGGGTCACGCCTCGGCGGTCGCCTCAGGGTCCGACCAGCTGGTGGTGCGGCGGTGCTCGACGGCAGCACCGGTGCTCGGAGACGCACGTCCTGCGCTGGTTCGCTGCGGAAACCGCGGGCCTGGGTGAGACTGCGCGGGTGGGGGAGACGACGCTGCCGCGGGGTGCCAACCGGGCGCTGCCCGCGCAGGCCCGGCGCCTGCGCGCGGTGCTCAGCTGGGACGAGGACAGTGACGGCGTAGCGGACATCGACGCCTCCGCGCTGCTGCTGGGGCCGACCGCCGGGTGCTCAGCGACGGGCGCTTCGTCTTCTACAACCAGACCACCTCGCCGGAGGGCGCCGCGCGCCACCTCGGGCGCGGCAGCACCGAGACCGGCGGGGAGGAGCGCGTCAGCGTCGACCTGGACGAGGTCCCGGACGAGGCCGCCTTCGTCGTGCTGGCCGCCAGCGTTTCCGAGGGCGCCTTCGGGCAGGTGCCAGGCCTGCGAGCTGCTGGACCTGGCCGCCTCGGAGGGTGACCCCGAAACAAATCCATACACTGCTGATTATTCGGTGTGTACTTTTGTCTCGTGGAGATCGACACGCTCCCGCCGACGTTCACTGCGGGCCAGGCCCGGACGGCCGGGGTCTCGACCCGTGCGCTGTACCGCTGGCGCGACACCGGTGAGGTCGTCGAGCTGTCCCGCGGGGTGTTTCGCCACGCCGACGCACCCCCGCCGACGCACCCGGACCTGCTCGCGATCAACCTTCGGGCCCCGAACGCCGTGGTCTGCACCCTCAGCGCGGCCGCCGTCCACGACCTCACCGACGTCGCACCGTTCGAGGTGCAGATCGCGGTCTCGAGCAGAACGCACCCACCTCGGATCACCCAGCCCCCGACCACCGTGCTGCGGTTCGACCCGGCCACTCACCAGCTGGGCGTCACCGAGATCGAGGCCGCTCCAGGGGAGTTCGTGCCCGTCTACGACCCGGCCCGCACCGTCGTCGACCTCCTGCGCCTGCGCCACCGGTTCGGCCACGACGTCGCCTACAGCGCACTGAACCGTTACCTCGCACGCCCGGACGCGCGCCGAGCCGAGGTCTACCGCTACGCCCGCGCCCTTCGCATCGCGACCATCACCCTGACCGCTCTCGACATCGCCGGAGCCCGGTGACCCCCGTCGACCGCACCAGCCCTGCCGACCACGACACCATCGCCGCGGCCGTCATCGAGATCGCGACCCAGCCGGATCCCGACGGGGCCGATGGGATCACCTTCGACGCGTCGAGCGTGCGAACTCGCACCATCCGCGAGGAGGGGTTGTACGCGGGCGTCCGGGTCATGTTCGCCGCGGAGCTCGCGACCGCGCGGATCAAGGTGAGCCTCGACATCAACTTCGGCGACCCCGTCACTCTCGGTCCCCGCCCGGTGCAGTCGCCGTCCGTGCGGCCGGGCAGTGCGCCCGTGACCGTCCTGGGGTACCCGTTGGAGACTGTGCTCGCGGCAAAGATCTGCACCGCCATTGCCCTGGGCGACGCCAACTCCCGGATGAAGGACTACGCCGACATCTGGACGCTGACCGGCCGCCACGCCTTCGAGAGGCAGGCCGTGTCCCAAGCCCTAGTGGTCAGCTCGGGAAGTTCCTGATCATGCTGCGGCCTGCCAGGTGAAGCGGACGGGCCGGCGAGTCTGGCTCCGTTCGCGAGCCCAGGCTTGCACGGCCCGGTCGCACTCATCCGTGGTGG
>NZ_JBJLSE010000182.1:0-2112 GCF_050871845.1 Kineococcus arenarius subsp. arenarius | reverse complement strand
CCCCCACCCGCCCACACCACAGCCCCCCACGAGCGCCCCCCCCCCCCCCCCCCCCCCCCCCAGCGGGGGGCGCCCGAGGGCGTGCGGCGGTGCGGGTGTCAGTCGGTGGGCATGCGGGTGTGGTGCTGCTCGCCGAGCGGTTCCTCGGCGTCCTCCCCACCGCCGTTCACCTTCGAGCGCACGGACCCGGCCACCGAGCCGGCGGTCGCGCTGACCTTCTCCTGCGCCTTCGCGCCGGCCTGCTTGGCCGCGTCGGTGGCCTTGCCCTCCAGGTCGTTGACCGTGCTCTGCACCTTGGGGTTGCCCCACGCGCGCGAGGCGGCGGAGCTGATCTGCTCGTAGCGCTCCCGGCCGGCGCGGGCGCCGAGGACGTAACCGGCGGCTCCGGCCACCAGGAACAGGACCTTGCCCTTCATCACGGACCTCCCGGGTTCTCGTGTCGGTGATCTGGTGATCACCGACCACTCTCCCAGCGGCGCGGGCTTCGCGCGCGTCAGAGCGGCCCGGGCACCTCCCGGCGCAGGGCGGCGGCGAGGTGGTCGACGTCGGCGGCCGTGGTGTCCAGGTGGCCGCTGACCCGCAGCGCCGGCGCGCGCATCTCGCCGGGCGCGCGCTCGGTCCCCAGGAACGTCGTCAGCACCCCGTCCCGGGCCAGCAGCCGGGCCCGCAGGGCGGCCAGGTCCACGCCGCCGCCGCGCGCACCGCCGTCGGCCGGGCGCAGGGTGACCGTGGCGCTGGGCTCCGCCGGGTCCTCCAGCACGTCCCAGGAACCGCGCAGGGCGTCTGCCAGGCGGTGGCGCACCGCTGCGCCGACGGCCGCCAGGCCGGTGCGCACGGCCGCGGGCCCCAGGTCGCGGTGCTCGGCGAGCGCGGCGGCGAACCCCAACCGCCCGGCGACGTGCGCCTCGGCCCGCTCGAGCGGGTCCAGGCGTGCCGCCAGGGGCCCGCGCGCGGCCACGAAGCCGACGCCGCGCGGGCCGGCCAGCCACTTGCGGGACGTGCCGTAGACCACGACGTCCGCCGCGGCGGGCAGGGCGTCCAGGGCGGTGTCCACGTGCCCGAGCGCCTGCGCGGCGTCCACCGCGACGGGCACCCCCGCCGCGGCGCAGACGGCCGCGACCTGAGCGGCGGGCTGCACGGTGCCGGCGTGGCTGCCCACCCACGTGACGTGCACGAGGTCCGGGCGCGGGCCGGTGGCCAGGGCGCGCTCGAACGCCTCCGGGTCCAGCCGGTGCGGTCCCGGCACGGGCAGCGGGCGCACGCCCAGGTGCCGCAGCAGGGCCACGTTGGGGCCGTACTCGCCCGGCGCGTGCGCGGCGGTGGCCGGGACGCCGCCGGGCCAGGCCAGCAGCAGCTGCGCCAGCGCGTCCCCGGCGCCGTGGACGAACGCCACGGAGCCCTCGCCGGCCGGCCACCCCAGCAGCGCCCGCACGTCGTCGCGGGCGCGCTCCAGGACGTCGGCTGCCGCGGCCGCGGCGACGTAGCCGCCCTCCTCGGCCTCGCGGCGGGCGTGCGCGGCGGTCGCGTCGAGCACCGCCCAGCTGCTGCGCCCGGCGGCGGCGGAGTCCAGGTGCACCAGGCGCCGTAGCGGGCGGGTGCGCCGCCACGCGGCGGCCAGGGGCGCCGGTGCCAGGGCGGGCGAGGCGTCGAGCCGGTCGGGGGTGCGGTCCACGCGGGGATCCTGGCAGTCCCGACGTGCGGGCGCGGCCGATCCGCGGGTGGATGGGCGGTGCCGGTCGCCGGGGGCGGCCGGTCCGGAACCCGAGATCGAGCAGAGGAGCGAGTCGTGGCGAACGTCAGCCCCATCGACGTCCAGAAGGCGCTGCACGGCGTGGACTACCCGGCGTCCAAGGAGGCGCTGGTGAAGGCGGCTCAGGACAACGGCGCCTCCCCGGAGGTCCGCGACGCGCTGGACGGCATCGCCGACCGCGAGTACGAGGGCCCCACGGGCGTCTCCGCCGAGATCTTCGACTGATCTGGCGCCACGACCCCGCACCGGCGGGCACCGCTGCGCGGCGGTGCCCCCCCGCGGGTGCCGCGGGCTAAGGCTTCGGCGCGGGGGGTGGCCGGCGCCGCCGGCTCGGCGCCGTAGGTCACGGCCCAGGCGGCGGC
>NZ_JBJLSE010000181.1:0-2334 GCF_050871845.1 Kineococcus arenarius subsp. arenarius | reverse complement strand
CAGCGGGTTCAGCTGGTGGGCTTGCCGTAGTCCTTGGGCAGGGCCTGCAGCTTGTCCCAGGGGAAGTTCTGCATGATCGTGTAGCTGGGCTTGCCCTGCATCAGCGCCGGCCAGGGGTCCACACCGGTGGTGGCCTTGACCGCGGCGGAGGACTCCGTGGACACCGCCACCGCCCCGGCACGGTCCACGACGATGAAGCCGTACTTCTGCGCGGCCTTGGCGATCATCGTCGCCAGCGGGGTCAGCTTCAACGCGTCCACGTCCACGCTGGGGTCCAGGCGCAGGCGGGTGCCCTCGGGGATGGCGTCGGGAGAGGTGTTGGTGCCGTCGCTGCGCTGGGCCGGCCAGCTGAACGTCTTCCAGTGCGCCGGGTCAGGGATGGCCAGTGCGACGGCGTGGTTGATCTGCCCGGCCTGGGCCTCCTTGATGCCGATCGCACCACCGGACAGCGCCAGCCCGGTGGCGGCAGCGCCGAAGCCGTGCAGGAAGTAGCCGTAGCTGGTGGAGACGTTGTTGATGCGCCCGCCCCAGCACGCGCTCCAGACCCCGTCGACCTTCTTCATCCGCCAGAACTCCCACAACTGGTCGGTCTCGGGCGAGTAGACGGTCAGTTGCGCGTCTCGGCCGGTGGCCGGTACCGCGTCGGCGGGCACGGGGACCTGGGTGAACTGCCCGCCGGGTCCGAGCAGTCCCTTGGGTGTGTAGGAGCGGTTCTGGCAGTTGCTCCACTGCACGTCCACCCGGGGCTGGGAGGCCGGCACCGTGTAGATGCTGGTGTTGTACTGGTTCACGTTGAACGCGGACACGCCGTTGTAGCGGTCCGTCACCTGGCTGGTCAGGTTGCGCACCATGGCTGCGGAGTCCGGGGCCAGGGAGGCGGTGCTGATGTCCTGCTTCCACACGCTGCGCGCGCCGAAGGCGGCGACGGCCCCGCCGGGGGAGGGCGTGTCCACCACCCGGGCGGCGACGTGCCGTCGAGCTCGCTCGACCCGGGGGTCACCGGCGGCCTGAGCCGGCACGGTGGTGCTCAGCGCGGTGAGCAGGCCCATCACCACAGTGGCGACGAGCGTCGTGCGTGCAGTACCGAGCGCGGACATGGTGTGAGCTCCTGGTGAGGTGTTCGAGTGACACCTCGTGCATCGGCTCTGGTGACGTCAGTGCTGTACGTGCGGCAGGTGATCCCCCGAGCGAATCACCTGGACGGTCGTACCCGGCTCGCCGCGCGGTCACCTCACGTGATGACCGGGCGGTGGGAACCGCGTTGGGCGTCCCCCGGACGGGCGAGCGCTCACTGCGCCCCAGCCCGGCGCCGCTCTCACCGTGCGTGCCGGACCACCTCCCGGAGTCACCCGTCGGGGCTCGAGGCCCCGGCCCGACGCCCGCGTCGGCGCTCCCGGGTGCGGCGGGCGCCCTACGACCGCGCCTCGCCCTCCGGCTTGCCGTAGTCCTTGGGCAGGGCCTGCAGCTTGTCCCAGGGGAAGTTCTGCATGATCGTGTAGCTGGGCTTGCCCTGCATCAGCGCCGGCCAGGGGTCCACACCGGTGGTGGCCTTGACCGCGGCGGAGGACTCCGTGGACACCGCCACCGCCCCGGCACGGTCCACGACGATGAAGCCGTACTTCTGCGCGGCCTTGGCGATCATCGTCGCCAGCGGGGTCAGCTTCAACGCGTCCACGTCCACGCTGGGGTCCAGGCGCAGGCGGGTGCCCTCGGGGATGGCGTCGGGAGAGGTGTTGGTGCCGTCGCTGCGCTGGGCCGGCCAGCTGAACGTCTTCCAGTGCGCCGGGTCAGGGATGGCCAGTGCGACGGCGTGGTTGATCTGCCCGGCCTGGGCCTCCTTGATGCCGATCGCACCACCGGACAGCGCCAGCCCGGTGGCGGCAGCGCCGAAGCCGTGCAGGAAGTAGCCGTAGCTGGTGGAGACGTTGTTGATGCGCCCGCCCCAGCACGCGCTCCAGACCCCGTCGACCTTCTTCATCCGCCAGAACTCCCACAACTGGTCGGTCTCGGGCGAGTAGACGGTCAGTTGCGCGTCTCGGCCGGTGGCCGGTACCGCGTCGGCGGGCACGGGGACCTGGGTGAACTGCCCGCCGGGTCCGAGCAGTCCCTTGGGTGTGTAGGAGCGGTTCTGGCAGTTGCTCCACTGCACGTCCACCCGGGGCTGGGAGGCCGGCACCGTGTAGATGCTGGTGTTGTACTGGTTCACGTTGAACGCCGCGACACCGTTGTAGGAGCTGGCGACCTCCTGCGCGAGACGCGACACCATGGGAGCTGAGTCGGCAGCGACGGGAGCGGTGCTGATGTCTTGCTTCCACACGCTGCGCGCACCGAAGA
>NZ_JBJLSE010000180.1:0-2502 GCF_050871845.1 Kineococcus arenarius subsp. arenarius | reverse complement strand
ACTTCACGGTCATCCCGCTTATGTGGGTGATCGGTGTCAAGGGGCTCAGGACGCGGACTGGTCGAGGTCGCCGAGGAGGCCCGCGAAGAGCTGCTGCCGAGCTGGTTGATCATGCTCGGCGGCGTGGTCGTGCTGGGCCTGCAACGTCGGGCGGAAGGCGATCGAGGTCTGGAAGAAGGTGCAGGTCTCGCAGACCGACTCAAAGGTGCAGTCCAGCGCCGGAGGTCGGGTGCAGAAGCCGTTGCCGAGCATCCGCTGGTGCATCTCGCGGTGCAGGCGGGCCATCTCCGGTCCGGCCGCGGAGGCGGGCAACGCGGTGTTCTCGCCGTCGGGGTTGTGGGGGTCGTGGGCGGCGTAGAGGGCTTCGACCTTCTCGGTGACGGCGAAGTACTCATCGGCGACGGTGCGGTTCGCGATCTTCGCGTAGCGAAGGGTCATGTCCATGGAGTGGTGCCCGAGGAGGGCGGCGATGGCTTCCAGGCTCATGCCGCGGTTGATGGCCTGGGTGGCCAGGGTGTGCCGCATCTGGTGGGGGTGGACGTGCCCGATGCCGGCCGCGGTGGCGGCGTTGTTCAGGCAGCGGGTGACGCTGTGCCGGTCCATCGGTGTGCCGTTCTCCCGTGGCAGTAGAAGCGGGTGGGTGGGGTCGACGTAGCGGTCGCGGTAGTCGGCGATGAGGTCGACGAGCTGGGGGTGCAGGGGGATGTAGCGGTCTTCGAGGAGCTTGCCGACGGGGACGTGCAGCCAGTGCCCGGCGCCGATCTGGCGGACGGCGTCGCGGCGCAGGCCGGTGAGTTCGCTGACGCGCAGGCCGGTGCGGATGAGGATCTCGCAGACGACCCGCTCGAGAAGGCGCGGTCGGGCCTGGGCGGCGCGCAGGAACTTCGCCGCGGCGGCGTCGTCGAGGGCCTTGGGCAGGGGTTTCTCCTGGCGGGGCAGGTCGCCGAAGAGGACGGGGATGGTGGGTGGGGCCTCGGGCCAGTTCCAGTCGTGGATGCGGATGAAGAAGGTGCGCAGGTTGCCGATGCGGTGGGCTCGGGTGTTGGCAGTGACAGGCTTTCCGCGCTGGTTGGTGCGGGCGGTCAGCCAGGGCTTGTAGTGCTCGATGTGGGTGCGGCGGACATCAGCCAGGTGAACGATGTTGGAGTGTTCTTGCAGGAGGAACTGGGTGAAGCAGCGCAGTGCCTGGTCGGAGTTGCGGACACTGCCTGACCGCAGGGTGGTAGCGATCTGGGTGAGGTAGGCGCGCATCGGGGCGGCCAGTCCTGGTGCAGCAGCGTTGATCTGCGCCCAGTTGAGGAACCGGTCAGGTTGGCTCATCGTCGGCTCCGCAGTCCCATGACCGCTGACATAGGTGGAGCAGCGGGGTGGTCGATGAGAACTTGTGCGTCGATGGCTTCGGTGGCGCGTCGGTACTGACCCGCCAGCCAGTCCTCGCCGAGGTGGAGGTAGATGCGGGTGGATTCGATGGAGGCATGACCGGCCTGGGCCTGGATCGCCTCCAGGGCCATCCCCGCTTCGCGCAGCCGGGTCAGGCAGGTGTGGCGCAGCTGATGACAGGTGACGCGCTGCAGACCGGCGCGCCGCCGTGCTCCCTCGAGAACCTCATCCAAGCCGGAAGCGGACAACGGGTGGCCTCGTCGTGGACCCTTCAAGACGCAGAAGACGTGACCGTGACCAAGCTGGTCGGCCTCGGCCGGTCGCTCGAGGCTGAGGTAGTCGCTCAGCAGGGTGAAGAACCGTCGAGAGATCGGGATCTGACGTTGGTGTCCGCCCTTGCCCTCGGCGATGAACACCCGCCGCGCCCCGACGTGGAGGTCCTCCATCCGTAGGTGCAGGACTTCGCAGCGGCGCAGTCCCCCGAGCAGCATCGCCGCGACCATGGCCCGGTCGCGGTGGGTGCGCAGGGCGGCGGTGAGGGCGTCGGCTTCGTCGGGATTCAAGATGCTCGGCAGGGTCCGCGGAGAGCGGACGAGTGGGGTTCTGGATCCGCGGCTGCTACGGGGCTGGTCGTGTTCGCGCCGTGTCGGCAGACCAAGCGGGACGGGGTTGGCGGGGATGTCGCCGCGGGCCAGGAGGAAGGTGTAGAAGCCGTTGATGCTGGACAGTCGTCGGCGAACGGTTCGGGCGCTGACGGCTCCTGCGGCGGCGGTGGTGCCGTCGGCGACGGCGACCATGGGGCCGACCACTTCCGCTGATCCTGTTCGCTGGGCGGTGATGAACCCCAGCACATCGGCGGCAGTGACGTCCGCCGGTGTTTTCGCGATCAGGGTGAAGAAAACCTTGAGGTCGTAGCCGGCAGCCAGCACGCTGTTGGGTCGACACCGGGCGGCGAGGAAGTCGAGGTAGGCGTCCAGCCACGGCTCACCCAGGCGCACCGAGGGCAGACCGGAGGGCGTCAACCCCTGAGTCAGTCGAAGATCCAGAACGGTCATGAGGGTGCCTCCACGTTGAGGACTCGAGCCCATCTGGGCTCAGACCGGAGGTTAGCCCCCGATCACC
>NZ_JBJLSE010000179.1:0-2756 GCF_050871845.1 Kineococcus arenarius subsp. arenarius | reverse complement strand
CCCCCCCCCCCCCCCCCCCCCCCCCCCCCCCCCCCCCCCCCCCCCCCCCCCCCCCCCCCCCCCCCCCCCCCCCCCCCCCCCCCCCCCCCCCCCCCCCCCCCCCCCCCCCCCCCCCCCCCCCCCGGGGAGGGGAGGGGAGGGGAGGGGAGGAGTCAGAGGAGGGGGCGGACGGCGGGGCCCAGGGGGATGAGGTCGGCGGCGGCCGGGGGCAGGCCCGCGGCGGCCAGCTCGGCCGCCAGCGCCTCGCGCCCGCCGGCCGGCACCGCCACCACCGCGCGCCAGCCCTCCGCGCCCCACGCGACGTCCTCGACGACGTGCCGGCGGCGCAGTTCGGCCTCCACGCGCCCGGCCCCGGCCAGCGGGGCGCGCACCCCCACCAGCTCCACCCGGTGCCGGTGGAGCACGCCCGCCTCGGCCAGCGCCCCGGCCACCGCGCCGCCGTAGGCGCGCACCAGGCCGCCGGTGCCCAGCAGCACCCCGCCGAACCAGCGCACCACCACCGCCACCGCGCCCGTCACGCCGGCGCCGTCGAGCGCGGCGAGCATCGGCGCCCCGGCCGTGCCGGCGGGCTCGCCGTCGTCGGAGGAGCGCCGCACCTGCCCGTCGTCGCCCAGCACCCGGGCCGTGCAGTGGTGGCGCGCGTCCGGGAACTCGCGGCGCACGGCGGCCACGACGGCGTCCGCGGCGGCCTCGTCGGCCACCGGCTCCAGCACGCACAGGAAGCGCGAGCGCTCCACGACCGTCTCCGTGCGCACCGCCCGCGCCGGCACGGGGCGCGGTGCGCTCACCGGGTGCGCGCCGCGCGGCGCCGGCGCAGCGCCCCGGCGATGGGCGCGACGATCGAGAAGAGGATCGCCGTGCCGGCGATCGCGTACGCCAGCGTGCGGATCCACGGCAGCGAGTCGGCGGCGTACCCGGCCAGCACGAGCAGCGCCCCCCACGTCAGGGCACCCACCACGTTGGCGCTGGCGAACGCGGCGTACGGCATGGCGGCGGTGCCGGCGATGATGGGGGTGAACGCCCGCAGCCACGGGATGTAGCGGCAACCCACCACGGCGAACCAGCCGTACCTCTCGTAGAACGCCTCCGCCCGCGGCAGGTGCTCGGCGGCCTTCCCCGCGCGGCGCAGCAGCCAGGGCCGCCCCAGGCGCCGGCCGGACCAGTACCCGACGGTGTCGCCGAGGATCGCCGCCAGCGTCACCCCCACCACCAGCACCGGCAGCGAGACCGGGCTGCCGTCGCGGGCGGCCAGCAGGCCGGCGGTGAACAGCACGGTGCTGCCGGGCAGCCAGAAGCCCACGAGCGTGCCCGTCTCGGCGAACACGATGCCGAACACGAGGGCGTAGACGCCCAGGGCGCCGAGGTGATCCAGCTGCGGGTCGGCGAGCTGCGCGAGCCAGTCGGACACCCCCCGATCCTCGCAGGCGCTCGCGCCGCCCGGCCCCTCAGGCGCCGGTGGGCCCGTCGGCCAGCGCGGCCAGGCGGGCGCGCTCCGCCTCGCTCAGCCGGCGCGGGCGGCCCGCGGCGAAGTCGTAGGACACGCAGGTGGTGCCGGCGCGCACGTACGTGCGCGGCTCGCCCACGGCCGACGGCTCGGGCTCGCGCACCTCGTAGCGCACCTGGAAGCTGGCGCCGCCGACGCGCTCGATCCACAGGTCCACCGCCACCGGCTCGGTGCGGTAGTCCAGGGGGAGCAGGTAGTCGACCTCGTGGCGCGCCACGACCATGCCGGTGGCGAGCATCGGCGCCGAGCCGTCGGGGCCGGGCACCCCGAAGGCGCGCACGCGCGCCTCCTCCAGCAGCCGCAGCACCTCGACGTTGTTGACGTGGCGGTAGGCGTCCATGTCGCCCCAGCGCAGGGACAGCAGCTGCTCCGAGCGAGGCACCGCGCCATCGTGCCCCCCGGGTGTCAGCGGTGCTTCTCGGGGGTGGCCTCGTCGACGCGCAGGGCCGTCTGGACGGGCAGGGCCGCGGCGGCGCGGCGCTGCTTGCGGCGGGAGTTCAGCAGCTCCACGGCGACGGGGAGCACGCAGAGCACCACCAGGATCAGCAGGCCGAGCTCGATGTTGTCCCGGATGAGCGGGATGCCGCCGAGCAGGTAGCCCAGGACGGTCACGCCGGTGCCCCAGAGCACGGCGCCCACGGCGGAGAAGACGAAGAACGTGCGCCGCGGCATCCGCCCGGCGCCCGCGGCGACGGTGATGAAGGTCCGCACGATCGGCACGAAGCGCGCCAGGATGATCGCCCGCGCCCCGTAGGTGGTGAAGAACGCCTGCGTCCTCTCGACGTGCCGGCGCTTGAAGATCCTGGAGCCGGGCCGGTCCAGGACGGCCGGACCCGCCTTGCGCCCGATCTCGTAGCCGCACACGTTGCCCAGGAACGCGGCCAGCGAGAGCACCAGGCACACGAACCAGATGGAGTGCGGGACGTGCTCCTCGCGGGTGAACAGGCCCAGCGTGAACAGCAGCGAGTCGCCCGGCAGGAAGAAGCCGATCAACAGCCCGCACTCGGCGAAGACGATGGCCGCCGCGCCCCACAGCGCCGCCCCGCCCAGGGTGTCCAGCAGGGAGGTGGCCTCCAGCCAGTCCGGCAGCACGGCGTGAGCGGCGGGCGCGGCAGCCGAGAGCTCGGCGAGGAGGGGCACGCCCCCAGGGTAGGTCGGCCTCCCGGGCCCGGGAACCGCCCGGGCTGAGGATCAACCGTGAGGCGGACGCGGGTGTCCTGCGAACGGCGGTGGCCTCCACCCGCGGGTGGAG
>NZ_JBJLSE010000178.1:0-2892 GCF_050871845.1 Kineococcus arenarius subsp. arenarius | reverse complement strand
GCCCACCCCCTGTGGGGGTGGGCGCCCTTCGCCGTGGGAGTGCGCCGTCAGGGACTCGAACCCCGAACCCGCTGATTAAGAGTCAGCTGCTCTGCCAATTGAGCTAACGGCGCAACGAGAGAGGACTGTAGCAGCCCTGCCGGGGTGCGGTGAAATCCGGTACCGGGGCGCGGGAGGGGTTCGCACCCCGGTACCGGCGGGTGTTTCAGGACCGCGTCCACCACTCGCCGTCGGGCAGGCCCTCGCTGACGAGCAGCTCCTCCGAGCGGGGCCCGTCCGGCGAGGCGATGTCCATGATCAGGGACAGGGGGATGTGCTCGGAGAGCATCTCCATGACGGGCTCGACGCCGGGCGTGCCGGACCCCTCGCGCGTCGCGTTCTCGGGGGGCATGGGTCCTCCAGGTGTTGACGGGCCCGCGGTGGGGGCTGACCCCTACCTCGTCGTCGCCGCCCGGTCGCCGCTTGAGCCGCGCAGCCGGGGAGGACACGTCCGGAGCAACCCGCCCGCGACCCCGTCGCGCACCGTCAGCGGGCTCGCGACCCCGGGTCGGCGCCCACGCCCGCGGGAGCGGGTGCGGCGGGGTGCCGCGCGGGTGTCAGCAGACCGCGGCGCAGCGCCACCGCCGCGGCCAGCCGGCGCCGGCGCCGGCGTGCGGCGGCCGTCGCGCGCGGACCGGGCAGCAGGTGCGCGGCACGGGCGGGGACGGTGCTCGAGGAGGTCGTGGTCACGCTCCGGACGTTAGGCGCGGGCGGCCGACGCCCGCATCGGCCCGCAGCCGCACCCCGGTGTCCACCCCCGGGAGGACGCCGACCCCGCGCGGGGTGGACGCCCACCACGTTCGACCACCCTGCCCGACCACCCTGCCCGACCGCGCCGCCCGATCGCGCCAGCGCCACCCGGGCGTGCACCGCGATTCGCCTGGACGCCGGCTGTGAGCTCGCGCACAGTGGTGCGGTGCGCAGCGCCGGGCGGTGGGGGGTGCGTCCCGTCATGCCCCAGGCGCTGCTGCTGGCCCTGCACCTGCGCGACGCGGCCGGCCTGCGCCCGCCCGGCGTGCCCGGGCTGCCCGACCTGCCGCCGCTGGACCCGCCGGCCCGCCCGCTGGGCTCGGCGGCCTCCCCGCCGGCCGGCCGGGAGGCCGCCGCGCTGCAGTGGGCCCGCTGGTGGGCCGGCGCCTTCCCCGGCGGCCCGCAGGCGCTGACCTCCCTGCTGCCGCCGTCCTTCCCGGGGTTGCGGGGCATGGCGGAGCTGCGCGGCCTGGCCGAGCTGGGCGTCGACGAGGCCGTCGCCTGGGCCGAGCGGGCCCGGCAGCGGGAGGCGCGGGTCGTCGCCGACGTCCCGGTCGCCCTCTTCGAGACGACGCTGCTGGCGCAGGTGGAGCGCGAGCTCGGCCGGCGGGTCCTGCCCTTCACCCTCGACGTGGTGGTGCTGCCGGTGCGCGGCGCCGGCGCCTGGGAGAGCCCCGCGGGGCCGGTGATCTCCCTGGCCCTGCGCGCCGACCGCGACGCCTACCTGGCCTGGCTGCGCGAGCAGCTGCTGCGCGTGGCGCGGGAGCAGGCCGGGCGGGGCCGGGGGACGACGAAGGCCCCGCCCCCCGAAGGGGCGGGGCCTCGTCCGCAGGGTGAGTGACGGGACTCGACCCAGCGGTGGTGCAGCGAGAGGGCGTGAGGGCCCTGGTCCTCCCCGCCCTGGGACTCGAGGGCTTGCGGCGGCCACGGTACGGCGCAGCCGCTAGGCGCTTACTTCGATCAGGTCGAGTCACCACGTCGCACTGCGTGCGACTACTCGAGTGGACAGCACCAGGGCCTCATCGCACCGATCACGGTGGGATGAGGCCCTGGTGAAGTAGGTCAGGCCGAGACGGTCAAGCGCTGCGAGAGCATGCTTGCGAATCCGGTGGCCCCGCTGCTCCACGACATCTCCGGGTTCCTCTCGGCCGCAGCGATGAAGTCCCGGAGCGTCATGTCCGCCGGCACCTCAGAGTTGCCTGACCCACCGGGGTGTGAGCTGACGAGCACCGACAGGATCAGGAGCGACTTGCCGTCGGCGGCGGTGATCTTCACGGAGTGGCCGTGCTGTCTGACGCGCAGAAGGACGTCGCGGGCAGGTTCATCCAGCGAGGCGGTCTCGATGACGAGGTTGCCGTCGGCGTCGTACATGTCCTCGTCACCCGAATCGTTGATCGAGAAGTGAGCCTCGTAGTCGGGGGTGCCTTGCGCCAAGGCCGTCAAGGCAGCTGCCCGTAGGCGGTCAGCCATCACACTCTTCGTGCCCACTGCTTCAACCACCTCTCGCTCTGCGGGATGCCATCGGAGAAGACCCAGTTGCGAGCCTTGACCAGCTCATCAGGACTGTCAATCGTAGCGAACGAGGTCGTGCGCTCGGGAGCCTTCCGCAGCTTGTGGTACTCGTACAGGTGCACGTTGGCGTGAGCGGTGCTGAGCCTGACCACGTCCCGTCATCCCAGCTTGTCCAGCTTCTGCAGGCCCGCATGGAAGTCCACCAGAGTGCCCTGGCAAGACCGGGAACGGATCAGCCACCGTTCCGTCCGTTCGTCGTCCACGTAGATCGCTGACTTGAGGTCCTTGCCGCACGACTCACAGCGGGGGTGGCTCCAGGTGCCCTCTTGCAGCCGTATACGCCTGGGGGCGGGCACCCGTGCTCCCCTCTGGTCGATTAGCGGGCCCCCACGGTAGTCGAGGGCGCACTTGAGCAAGCGCCGTCACGGCAGCGATCGCGTGTCGTGAATCACCCGGTTGATCAATGCCGTGCACGCTCGACCTGCGTGGATGCGCGCCGCGGCGAAGCCGACGGAGGGTGAGTGTTGCCGCCGCTCGTTGCCGCGCAGAAACGGGAGGAGGGCCCCTGACCTGCGCTTCCGCAGGTCAGGG
>NZ_JBJLSE010000177.1:0-2914 GCF_050871845.1 Kineococcus arenarius subsp. arenarius | reverse complement strand
GGGCGGGATCCCGGAGGATCCCGCCCCTGCGGCGTTCGGCGTGCGGCCGGGTTCAGCGTCCGGCCACCCTGCGGGCCAGCCCCGCCAGCACCCGCCCGGCACGGCGGCCGCGCCCGCGGCGCACGGCCACCGCCGCGGCGGCCGGTGCCGCGGACCGGGCGAAGATGAGCTCGCACATGTCCCGGTACTTCTCGTCCGGGTCCGGGACCCAGTCGATGCGGCGCATCGCCTGGTCGCGGCCCGCCGATTCCAGGACGAATTGGCCGTAGCCGAACAGGCGGCCGGGCACCGACTGGTTGAAGCTCATGTCGGTCACCTTGCTCAGCGGCATCATGGCCGTGCGGCGGTTGACCACCCCGCGGGTGAGCAGCAGCCGCTTGTCGGTGGCGATGAACCACCCGTTGCGCCACTGCAGCAGCCGCCACACGGCCCGCAGCAGCAGCACCACCCAGGCCAGGAACAGCGCGTCGCGCAGCAGCGGCGGGTCGGGGGGCAGGCGGAACCCGATCCACAGGACCGCCACGAAGCCCGCGACGACGCCGGCGACGGTGCCCACCAGCTGCGCCCAGTGCCGTTGCGACGCGACGTGCGTGCGCTCCCCCGCCAGCAGCCGCCGCTTCACCCAGCGCGGCAGGACGGCGCGGCCGGGGTCGGCCTCGTCCGCGACGGCGAGCTCGGCGCGCGAGGACCCGGTCGCGGACACCCCTCGCACCCGCGCGTCCCGCCCGCTCAGGCCAGCAGGCCGTCGAAGAACGACGCGACGCTGTTGACCAGGGTGCCCAGCGATTCACCGACGCCGCGCACGAACGTCGCGGCGGAGTCCGGGGAGCGGTAGACGGCGTACAGCGCGAACACGACCAGGATCCAGCCCACGACCCGGCGCCACTTCATGCCCAGCCCCTCTCCGCGTTCCCCCGAACGCCGCCCACCGTCACCGGAAGTCAGGAAATCTGCACGATCGGGCGTCATCCTGCCGGAAGTCGGTCCTCAGCTCGACCACCCGCGCCGGAGAACCCGCCGGGTCCGGTCGCCGGCGGCCTCAGACGACGCCGTAGAGGCGGTCCCCGGCGTCGCCGAGGCCGGGGACGATGTAGCCGTTCTCGTCCAGCCGCTCGTCGACGGCCGCGGTCACGACGGTGACGTGGGCGTGGCGGTCGAAGGCGGAGCGGACGACCTCGATGCCCTCGGGCGCGGCGAGCAGGCAGATCGCGGTGACGTCCACGGCGCCGCGCTCCAGGAGGTACTCGACGGCCGCGACGAGGGTGCCGCCGGTCGCCAGCATCGGGTCCAGCACGTACACCTGCCGGCCGGAGAGGTCGTCGGGCAACCGGTTGGCGTAGGTGGTGGCCTGCAGGGTGGTCTCGTCGCGGATCATCCCGAGGAAACCGACCTCGGCGGTGGGCAGCAGCCGGACCATGCCGTCGAGCATCCCCAGGCCCGCGCGCAGGATCGGCACGACGATCGGCTTGGGCGAGGTGAGGCGCACCCCCGTGGTGGGTGCGACGGGGGTGGTCACGGGGTGCGGTTCGACGCGGACCTCACGGGTGGCCTCGTAGGCCAGCAGCGTGACGAGTTCGTCGGCGAGGCGGCGGAAGGTGGGCGAGTCGGTGCTCGCGTCCCGCAGCGCGGTGAGTTTGTGGGCGACGAGGGGGTGGTCGATGACGGAGAGGCGCACGGGGGCCCAACCTAGCCGCCCGGGTGGTGCTGGCGGCAGCGGCGAGCGTCCTGCCACCATGGTCGCGTGGCGTACTTCACCGCTGTCCTGACCCCCGACGGCGACGGCTGGCGTTCCGTCGACGTCGACCTGGAAGCCGGCTCCCCCGAGGAGCTGGGCGACGTGCTGCGCGGCGCCGTGGGCGACGACGCCGCGGTGCTGGCGGTCCTCGAGCGCGAGGACGAGTGGTTCGCGCTGGTGCGCACCGACGGCGACGACACGCGCGTGTTCGTCTCCGACGCGGTCGCGGCGGCCGACAGCTCCTTCGCCGAGCTGTTCGCCGAGCTGCCCCCGGCCACGGCGGTCCTGCCGGGCGGGGCGGAGGGCACCGGCGAGGCCACCGGGGGCGGCGCCGCGGTGGCCGCACCGGCCGTCGGGGAGGTCGTGTGGGCCGGGGACCCCGAACTGCTGTCCGACCTGGGCTGCCCGCCCGGGGTGCTGACCGGGCTGGCGGCCTCCGGCGGGGACCCCGCGGCGGCGACCGTGGAGGTCGGGGAGCTGCTGGGGTTCGCCGACGTCCTGGAGTCGCTGCGCTGAGGGGCCTGGTGCAGCCGCCGCCGTGGGCGGCGTGGATGCGCCTGGCGCTGGCGGAGGCGGAGGCGTGCCGGGGTTCGGGTGACGTGCCGGTGGGCGCGGTGGTCGTGGACGCCGACGGCACGGTGCTCGGCACCGGCCGCAACGAGCGGGAGGCGGCGGGCGACCCCACCGCGCACGCCGAGGTGCTGGCGCTGCGGGCGGCGGCCCGCACCCGCGGGCAGTGGCGGCTGTCCGGCTGCACGCTCGTGGTGACGCTGGAACCGTGCGTGATGTGCGCGGGGGCGCTGGTCCTGGCCCGCGTGGACCGGCTGGTCCTGGGGGCGTGGGACCCGCGGTTCGGCGCCGCGGGCTCGCTGCGCGACGTGGTGCGCGACCGTCGCCTCAACCACGCGGTGGAGGTCGCCGGCGGCGTGCTGGAGGCGGAGTGCTCGGCGCTGCTGGACGGGTTCTTCGCCGAGCGCCGCGGCTGAGCGGGCGCGGGCCCGGGGTCGCGGGAGCGGTGGTCGGCACCGTGTATCGTTGCCCACGGTGGTGTGTCCGAGCGGCCTAAGGAGCACGCCTCGAAAGCGTGTGAGGGGGCAACTCCTCCGTGGGTTCAAATCCCACCGCCACCGCTCGAACGGCGAAGGCCCCCGGTTCCCCGGAAACGGGCGCCTTCCCCGT
>NZ_JBJLSE010000176.1:0-3027 GCF_050871845.1 Kineococcus arenarius subsp. arenarius | reverse complement strand
CGCACCCGCCGTTGCGGGTGCGCGAGGGCGGTGGGGCCCCGATCGTGGAGCCATGAGCTCTCCGACGGTCGGTGACCACGTCGTCTCGCGCCTGGCGCGGTGGGGCGCCCGCAGGGTCTACGGCTACCCCGGCGACGGCATCGGCGGGGTGGTCTCGGCGCTGGGCCGCGCGCAGGCCGCCGGTGAGGCGGAGTTCGTGCAGGTCCGCCACGAGGAGACCGCGGGTTTCGCCGCGACAGCGGACGTGAAGTTCGGCGGCAGCCCGATCGGGGTGTGCGCGGTGACCTCCGGCCCCGGCGCGGTGCACGCCCTGAACGGGCTGTACGACGCCAAGCTCGACCACGTGCCGGTCGTGGCGCTGCTGGGGCAGAGCGCCAGCAACTCCCTCGGCACGAGCTACTACCAGGAACTGGACCTGGTGCGGCTGTTCTCCGACGTGGCCGGAGAGTTCGTGTTCCAGGTCAGCGACCCCAGCCAGGTGCAGCACGCGGTGGACCGGGCCGCGCGCACCGCGCTGGAACGGCGCACCGTCACCGCGATCGTGCTGCCCAGCGACCTGCAGGACGCCGACGCCGTCCTCGAGGTGCCCGTCGCGCACGGCTACACCCACACCAGCGCCGTGCCCGGTTCCCTGCCGGGGACCCCGCGCCCGGAGGCCCTGGCGCAGGCCGCGCGGGTGCTGCGCTCGGGGAAGCGGGTGGCGATCCTCGCCGGCGCCGGGGCCCTCGGCGCCACGGAGGAGCTCACCGCGGTGGCCGACCGGCTCGGCGCCGGGGTGGCGAAGGCGCTGCTGGGCAAGGCGGTCCTGGACGACCGCCTCGACTGGGTGACCGGCGCGATCGGTCTGCTGGGCACCCGGCCGAGCTGGAACCTCATGCAGGGCTGCGACGTGCTGCTGATGGTCGGCACGACCATGCCGTACAGCGAGTACTACCCCGAACCCGGCCAGGCCCGCGGCGTGCAGATCGACGTGGACGGCACCCGTTGCGGGCTGCGCTACCCCACCGAGGTGAACCTCGTCGGGGACGCGCAGCAGACGCTGGCTGCGCTGCTCCCGCTGCTGGAGGGCGCGGAACCCGACCCGTCCTGGCGCGAGGAGATCGCCGGGTGGAACTCGACCTGGCGGGCGTGGGGCGAGGAGCGGGCCGCGGCGAAGGCGAACCCGCTGAACCCGGAACTGCTCGTGCGGGGCCTGTCCCAGCGGCTGCCCGACGACGCGATGGTCGCCGTGGACTGCGGCACCGCCACCAGCTGGTACGCCCGCGACCTGGACCTGCGGCCCGGGATGCTCGCGTCGCTGTCCGGCACGCTGCTGTCGATGGGCGGCGGGATGCCCTACGCGCTGGCCGCCAAGCAGGCGCACCCGGACCGGCCCGTGCTGGCGCTGATCGGCGACGGCGCGATGCAGATGAACGGCATCAACGAGCTCATCACCGTCGCGCAGCGCTGGCGCACGTGGCAGGACCCGCGGTTCGTCGTCGTGGTGTTCAACAACCGGCAGCTGTCGTTCGTGGCGTGGGAGGCGCGAGCGATGCAGGGCGAGGTGCCGTTCGACGCCGCGATGGACGTGCCCGACCTGCCGTACGGGCAGTACGCGGGCCTGCTCGGGCTGGGCGGGGTGCGCACCGAGGGGCCCCAGGGCCTGGAGGCGTTGCTGGACGAGGCGTTCGCGGCGCGCCGGCCCACCGTGATCGACGCGGTGGTGGACCCGGACGTGCCGATGATCCCCCCGCACGTCACGCTCGAGCAGGTCGCGAACACCGCGAAGGCCACCGTGAAGGCGGGCCTGCGCGGGGAGGCGTCGGCGGCGCAGATCGTCGTGGACGGCGTGCGCCAGACCGCGGGCGCCGCGGCCAGGGTCGTGCGCCGCGAGCGCGACTGACGCCCGTCCCGGGAGCCGGCGGGCTCCCCCGCCTCAGAACCCGCCGCCGCCGGGGCGCATCCAGGCGTTGCGGCCCATGGCGCGCAGCGCCGCGCCCGAGCCGTCGACCTCGGGGTCCCGGCCGGCGCGCAGGGTGTCGTCGCGGACGGCCGCCTCGCGCCGCCGCGAGCGGCGCAGCGCCCGCACGGCGCTGGTCACCAGGACCACCGCGAGGAGCGCGAGCAACCCACCCACCAGGACCCGGTCCGCGCTCGCCACCGTCCCAGTCTGCGGCACGAACGGCGTGCGGGCACGGGGATGAGCGCTCCGGCCCACGGGTGCGGGCGCGCTCGGTCGCCGGCGGTCGCCCCTGCGGTCCCACCTTCGTGCCGGCGCCGCGGTGGTTGTGGACCGCGCCTCGAAGCGCCACAATGGCGCCATGCCCAGCGTTCAGATCAAGGGCGTGCCGGACGAGACGCACGCCGTCCTGCGGCGACGCGCAGCCCTGGCGCACCAGTCCCTGCAGGAGTACCTGCTCGCCAGGCTGGTCGAGGAAGCCTCCACCCCCTCGCTCGACGAGGTCCTCGGGCGGGCCGGCGGGCGGGCCGGGGGCAGCCTGTCCTTCCGCGACGCGGTGGAGGCGGTGCACGACGACCGTGATCGTCGTTGACGCCAGCGTCCTCGCCCCCGCCCTCGCCGACGACGGCCCCGACGGGGATCGAGCCCGCGAACGCCTCCTCGGGGAGGTCCTCGCCGCACCCGAGGTGATCGACCTGGAGGTCGCCTCGGTGCTGCGCCGCGCGGTCGCCGGCGGGGCCCTCCCCCAGCGCCGCGCCGACCTGGCGCTGACCGACCTGATCGACCTGCCGCTGCGACGCGCCGCCCACCGCGGCCTGCTGCGCCGGTGCTGGGAGCTCCGGCACACCGTCACCAGCTACGACGCCGCCTACGTGGCGCTGGCGGAGGCGCTGGACGTCACGCTGGTCACCGCGGACGCGCGCCTGTCCCGCGCACCGGGCACCACCTGCGAGGTGGAGGTCCTGCGCTGACAGTGAGGATGTACGAGGACTCCGCGCCGGTGGGTCTGACCCTTGCTCTGACTGACCTCGTGTCTTCAACGGGATCTGTCGACCGGCCGGCGCGGAGCCCTCGTGCACCTGCCGAAC
>NZ_JBJLSE010000175.1:0-3077 GCF_050871845.1 Kineococcus arenarius subsp. arenarius | reverse complement strand
CCCCGGCCCGGCCGACCAGCCGGTGGTGCGCCGCTGGGTGGAACTGCTCACGGCCCGCTCCTGACCCCCCCCCTCCCACGGTGAACAAGGAAGTTGCAACTTCCTTGATCACCGTGGGGCTGGGCGGAGGTCGGGCGGTGGCGGGCGGGGTGGGGGAGGGGCGGGGTGCGCCGCGGGACGCGCAGCCGTAGCGTCGGGGCCGACCCCGCCCGGACGATGGAGGAGACGACGTGCCCGCAGTCCCGAACCTGACCCTGCACGACGGGGTGGAGATCCCGCAGCTCGGTCTGGGGGTGTGGCAGGTCCCGCAGGAGCAGACCGCCGAGGTGGTCCTCACCGCCCTCGGCGCCGGCTACCGGCACGTCGACACCGCCGCCGGGTACGGCAACGAGGCCGGCGTCGGCGACGCGCTGCGCGTGACCGACGTGCCCCGCGAGGAGGTGTTCATCACCACCAAGCTGCCCAACGAGCGGCACGGCCGCGACGCCACGCTGCGCACCTTCGACGAGAGCATGGCCAAGCTCCAGCTGGAGCACCTGGACCTGTACCTCATCCACTGGCCCACCCAGCGCGACGACTACGTCGAGACCTGGAAGGCCTTCGAGGAGCTGCACCGCGACGGGCGCATCCGCACCATCGGCGTCTCCAACTTCCAGAAGACCCACCTGCGCAAGCTGATGGACGAGACGGACATCGTGCCCACCGTGAACCAGGTGGAGCTGCACCCGTACCTCGTGCAGGAGGACCTGCGCGCCTTCCACGCCGAGCACGGCATCGCCACCGAGGCGTGGAGCCCCCTGGCGCGCGGCGGGGAACTGCTCTCCGACCCCGTCGTCACCCGCATCGCCGCCGAGGTCGGCCGCGAACCCGCCCAGGTCGTCATCCGCTGGCACCTGCAGCTGGGCAACGTCGTCATCCCCAAGTCGGTGACCCCCTCCCGCATCGAGAGCAACATCGACGTGTTCGGCTTCAGCCTCAGCGACGAGCAGGTCGCGGCCCTGAACGCCCTGAACCGCGACCAGCGCACCGGCCCCGACCCCGACACCTTCGGCTGAGCGCTCAGCGCCCCCCGCGCTCGGCAGCGCGCAGGTCCACCACGCGCCGGCCGCCCGTGCGCACCCGGCCGCCGCGACCGCCCGGCTCGCCCTTGGCGGACTTCGCCTCGTACATCGCCGCGTCGGCCTCCTGCAGCACCCGCTGCGCGTCCGCGCCCCGCTGGGCGATGGACAGGCCCACGCTGATGCCGACGGGGAAGCTCCACCCCGCCACCGGGAACGGCTCGGCCATCGCCGCGACGATCCGCTCGGCGACCGCCTCGGCGGCCGAGGGGTCCGGCAGGTCCGGGCACACCACGGCGAACTCGTCGCCGCCGATGCGCGCCACCGTGTCGCCGGGGCGCACCGCCGAGCTCAGCCGCTGCGCCACCCCGATGAGGACGTGGTCGCCGGCGGCGTGGCCGCCGGTGTCGTTGACGGGCTTGAAGTCGTCCAGGTCGCAGTACAGCAGCGCCACCTGCCGACCCGAGCGGCCCGCCGCGCCCAGGGCCAGGCGCAGCCGGTCCTCCAGCAGCGTGCGGTTCGCCAGCCCGGTCAGCGCGTCGTGCAGCGCGGCCTCGCGCAGCCGGCGCTGCACCAGCCGCCGCTGCGTGACGTCGGCGACCTGCACCACCGCGGCGACCTCGCCGTCGCGGCCGTCCTCGCGGGAGGTCGGCCACGCCGACGCCGCCAGCTCCAGCCACACGTCGCCGTCGCCGTGCTGCACCTCGGCGTGCCAGTGGGCGCTCTGCCCGGCGCGCACCTGCTCGACCATGCCGTGCACGGCCGCCGTGAACGCCTCGCGGTGCTCGTCGTGGACCTGCTGCGACCAGTCGGAGCCGACCGGCACGTCGTGCCCGAGCATCGAGGCCAGCCGGTCGTTGACCCGCGCGACGACCGCGGTGCCGTCGGCGCGCAGCCGCAGCAGCGCCACCCCCAGCAGGGCGTCGTCGAAGGTGCGGCGGAACAGCTCCTCGCGCCGGCCGGCCTCCACCACCGCGCGCTCGCGGGCCCGCACCACCAGCGACATCACCATCGTCACCGCCCCGCAGGTGAACAGCAGCGCCTGCAGCACGCCGGTGCGGGCGTGCAGCGGGAAGTCCGCGTAGGAGCCCAGGCCGGTGCCGGTGCCGGTGCCGGTGGTGGCCACCACCGCCACCACGAGCAGGCAGGTCAGGGCCCGCCCCAGCCCCAGGCGCGCCGCGCCCCACAGCACCGGCACCACCACCAGGAACGACCACGGCCCGGCGTCCAGCCGCCAGAACAGCGCCACGGCCACGGCCGCGGACACCGCCATCGCCGCGGCCCACTCGGTGCGCGCGGCCCGGGTGCGCCGGTCCACGGCGCGCGGTGCACCGGCGGGCAGCAGCAGCGGCGCCACCAGCAGCACCCCCAACAGCTGCGCGGGCGCGTACGCCAGCACCCCGCCGAACTCCGGCGTGGAGTGCACGAGCACGCTCGACGCGGCCACGCCCGCCCCCGCACCGGCCGCCAGGTGCCAGGCGTCGCGCGTGGTGCGCATCCGCACCGGCCGCCCCCCGGTCAGCACGGCCGTCACCGACGCCCCGACGGCGCACTGCAGCGCCTGCGCGCTGGCGAGCACCGCCGTCGCCGGGGCCTCCAGACCCAGGGCGCGCAGCGACAGGGCGCTGCCGGCCAGCGTCCCGGCGACGCACCACCACCGCCGGGACGGGCGGCGCACCGCCAGGGCCAGCGCCGCCCCCGCAGCCGGCCACCACACCGCGGTGGACGGCGCGCCGGTCCCCGGGACCAGCGCGGACAGGGCGATCAGGGCCCCCACGAGCACCGCCGTCGTCACGGCCAGGCGCAGCCCCGCCGAACGGGGGGAGACGGGGCGCCGGGATCCCCTCCGATCCCCGGCGCCGTCCACCTCCCCCGCCCGGGCGAGGTGCAGGCCGTCGTCGTGACGGTGCGTCGTGGTGCTCATGCGCCCTCATCGGCAGGTGCGGAGCGGGACTTGAGCCCTCCGTCCGGGTGAACCCCACCCGCCCCACCCCCGCCACCCCCACCACCACCACCCAC
>NZ_JBJLSE010000174.1:0-3184 GCF_050871845.1 Kineococcus arenarius subsp. arenarius | reverse complement strand
GTGGTGTGTGGTGGTGGCAAGTGTGTAAGGGCGCATGGTGGATGCCTTGGCATCAGGAGCCGATGAAGGACGTGGGAGCCTGCGATAAGCCTCGGGGAGTTGGCAACCGAACGGTGATCCGAGGGTGTCCGAATGGGGAAACCCGGCCGTCGTCATGGGCGGTCACCCGCATCTGAATGTATAGGGTGCGTGGAGGGAACGTGGGGAAGTGAAACATCTCAGTACCCACAGGAAGAGAAAACAACAGTGATTCCGTGAGTAGTGGCGAGCGAAAGCGGATGAGGCTAAACCGGTTCGTGTGTGAGACCTGGTAGGGGTTGCACGGTCGGGGTTGTGGGAGTGTGTTGGAGGCGGCTACCGACGCTTCGGGCAGTGAGAAAGTCGTGGTATAGCCGAAGGATCTGGGAAGGTCCGGCGTAGTGGGTGAAACCCCCGTAGGCGAAATGCTGCGGCCTGTCTGGGCGCATCTCCCGAGTAGCACGGGGCTCGTGGAATCTCGTGTGAATCTGCCAGGACCACCTGGTAAGCCTAAATACTTCCTGATGACCGATAGCGGACAAGTACCGTGAGGGAATGGTGAAAAGCACCCCGGGAGGGGAGTGAAATAGTACCTGAAACCGTGTGCCTACAATCCGTCGGGGCAGGACTTCGTGTTCTGTGACGGCGTGCCTTTTGAAGAATGAGCCTGCGAGTTAGTGGTGCGTGGCGAGGTTAACCCGGGTGGGGAAGCCGTAGCGAAAGCGAGTCCGAACAGGGCGTTTCAGTCGCGTGCTCTAGACCCGAAGCGGAGTGATCTACCCATGGCCAGGTTGAAGCGCGGGTAAGACCGCGTGGAGGACCGAACCCACCAGGGTTGAAAACCTGGGGGATGAGCTGTGGGTAGGGGTGAAAGGCCAATCAAACTCCGTGATAGCTGGTTCTCCCCGAAATGCATTTAGGTGCAGCGTCACGTGTTTCTTGCTGGAGGTAGAGCTACTGGATGGCCGATGGGCCCCACCGGGTTACTGACGTCAGCCAAACTCCGAATGCCGGTAAGTCAGAGCGTGGCAGTGAGACTGCGGGGGATAAGCTTCGTAGTCGAGAGGGAAACAGCCCAGATCATCAGCTAAGGCCCCTAAGCGTGTGCTAAGTGGGAAAGGATGTGGAGTCGCGCAGACAACCAGGAGGTTGGCTTAGAAGCAGCCACCCTTGAAAGAGTGCGTAATAGCTCACTGGTCAAGTGATTCCGCGCCGACAATGTAGCGGGGCTCAAGTACACCGCCGAAGCTGTGGCATTCACATGTGAACTTCAGGCGCCGGTGCCGTCCTTCGGGGTGGTGGGGGTGTTCTGCAGGTGTGTGGATGGGTAGGGGAGCGTCGTGTGTGGGGTGAAGCGGCCGAGTGATCGTGTCGTGGACTGCACACGAGTGAGAATGCAGGCATGAGTAGCGAATGACGGGTGAGAAACCCGTCCGCCGATTGACCAAGGGTTCCAGGGCCAGGTTCATCCGCCCTGGGTAAGTCGGGACCTAAGGCGAGGCCGACAGGCGTAGTCGATGGACAACGGGTTGATATTCCCGTACCGGCGTAGAACCGTCCATGTCGAATCCGGTGATGCTAAGCACCCAAAGCCGGTCCTACCTTCGGGTGGGGCTTGGTGGAGCGTGTGGCCCGATCCGGTAGTAGGCAAGCGTAGTAACAGGGGTGACGCAGGAGGGTAGCTTCCGCGTGGCGATGGTTGTCCACGTCCAAGGGTGTAGGGCGAGGTGTAGGCAAATCCGCACCTCTGACTTAGATGTCGTGCTTGAGACCTGATGGTGACCCCGTAGGGGGGAAGTAGGGTGATCCCATGCTGTCTAGAAAAGCCTCGGCGCGAGGTTCGAGCCGCCCGTACCCTAAACCGACTCAGGTGGTCAGGTAGAGAATACCGAGGCGATCGAGTGAATCGTGGTTAAGGAACTCGGCAAAATGCCCCCGTAACTTCGGGAGAAGGGGGGCCTGAGGCGTGAAGCCGCTTGCCGGCTAGCGTTTGAGGGCCGCAGAGACCAGGGGGAAGCGACTGTTTACTAAAAACACAGGTCCGTGCGAAGTCGCAAGACGATGTATACGGACTGACGCCTGCCCGGTGCTGGAACGTTAAGGGGACCGGTTACCCACGTAAGTGGGGACGCTGAGAACTTAAGCGCCAGTAAACGGCGGTGGTAACTATAACCATCCTAAGGTAGCGAAATTCCTTGTCGGGTAAGTTCCGACCTGCACGAATGGCGTAACGACTTCCCCGCTGTCTCAACCGCGAACTCGGCGAAATTGCACTACGAGTAAAGATGCTCGTTACGCGCAGCAGGACGGAAAGACCCCGGGACCTTCACTATAGCTTGGTATTGGTGTTCGGGACGGCTTGTGTAGGATAGGTGGGAGACGGTGAAGCGGTCACGCTAGTGGTCGTGGAGTCAACGTTGAAATACCACTCTGGTCGTTCTGGATGTCTAACTTCGGTCCGTGATCCGGATCAGGGACAGTGCCTGGTGGGTAGTTTAACTGGGGCGGTTGCCTCCTAAAGAGTAACGGAGGCGCCCAAAGGTTCCCTCAGCCTGGTTGGCAATCAGGTGTTGAGTGTAAGTGCACAAGGGAGCTTGACTGTGAGACAGACATGTCGAGCAGGGACGAAAGTCGGGACTAGTGATCCGGCCGTGGAGTGTGGAATCGCGGTCGCTCAACGGATAAAAGGTACCCCGGGGATAACAGGCTGATCTTGCCCAAGAGTCCATATCGACGGCATGGTTTGGCACCTCGATGTCGGCTCGTCGCATCCTGGGGCTGGAGTAGGTCCCAAGGGTTGGGCTGTTCGCCCATTAAAGCGGTACGCGAGCTGGGTTTAGAACGTCGTGAGACAGTTCGGTCCCTATCCGCTGCGCGCGCAGGAAACTTGAGAAGGGCTGTCCCTAGTACGAGAGGACCGGGACGGACGAACCTCTGGTGTGCCAGTTGTTCCGCCAGGAGCATGGCTGGTTGGCTACGTTCGGAAGGGATAACCGCTGAAGGCATCTAAGCGGGAAGCCTGCTTCGAGATGAGGTTTCCGTACCTTTCGGGGTGAGAGGCTCCCAGTAGATCACTGGGTTGATAGGCCGGGTGTGGAAGCAACGACTGAGGAGTTGTGGAGCTGACCGGTACTAATAAGCCGATCACTTGTTACCAGCGCACACC
>NZ_JBJLSE010000173.1:0-3288 GCF_050871845.1 Kineococcus arenarius subsp. arenarius | reverse complement strand
GGCCGGTCCCGCGCGGTCGCGGGACCGGCCGCGCAGGTCCGCCCGACGGTGCACGGACCACCTCCGACGGGTGGATCCACGGGCCCGGCACCGGCTGGGAGGATGCCGGGACCGCGACCGACCGCAGGGGGAGAACCGTGCAGCACCAGGCCCGACCGACCGGAACCGGTCCTGCACCGGCCCTCGCCCTGCGGGGGCTGACGAAGCGGTTCGGCGACAAGGTCGCCGTCGACGCCCTCGACCTCGACGTGCCCGCCGGTTCCTTCTTCGGCGTCGTCGGCCCCAACGGCGCCGGCAAGACCACCACGCTGTCCATGGCCACCGGTCTGCTGCGCCCCGACGCCGGGCGCGCGTTCGTCCTCGGCGCCGACCTGTGGGCCGACCCCATCGCCGGCAAGCGCCGCCTCGGCGTCCTGCCCGACGGGGTGCGCCTGTTCGACCGGCTCACCGGCACCGAGCTCGTCCGCTACTCCGGCCTGCTGCGCGGGATGCCCCGCGACGTCGTCGAGCAGCGCGTGCCCGAACTGCTCGACGCCCTCGGCCTGGCCGACGCCGCCGAGACCCTCGTCGTCGACTACTCCGCCGGCATGACCAAGAAGGTCGCGCTCGCCTGCGCGCTCGTGCACGCCCCCCGCCTGCTCGTGCTCGACGAGCCGTTCGAGGCCGTCGACCCCGTCAGCGGCGCCACGATCCGCTCCCTGCTCACCTCCTACGTCGCCGGCGGCGGCACCGTCGTGCTCTCCAGCCACGTCATGGACCTCGTGGAGCGCATGTGCGACCACGTCGCCGTCATCTCCGCCGGCCGCGTCCTGGCCACCGGGGACCTCGACACCGTGCGCGGCGGCGGCACCCTGGAGGAGCGCTTCGTCGACCTCGTCGGCGGCGGCCGCGACCTCACCGGCTCCCTGGACTGGCTGCGCTGATGATCGCCACCCTCGTCCGCCTCAAGCTCACCCTGCTGCGCAACGGGCTGCGGCGCAGCCCCTGGCAGGTCGTGGCGTTCGTCCTCGGCGTCCTGTACGCGCTGTTCCTCGTCGTCACCGTCGGCGGCGCGCTGGTCGCCCTGCGCTTCACCGGCCTGGACGTCGCCGGCCCCGTCGTCGTCGGCGCCGGGACCCTCGCCGTGCTCGGCTGGGCGCTCGTCCCGCTCGTCGCCTTCGGCGTCGACGAGACCGTCGACCCCTCCCGCTTCGCCACCTTCGCCGTGCCCCGCGCGCAGCTCGTGCCGGGCCTGCTGCTCGCCGGCCTCGTCGGCCTGCCCGGCGCCGTCACCCTGCTGCTCTCGCTGGCCGGTGCCGCCGCCCTGTCCCGCTCCGCCGCCGCCACCGCGCTGGCCGTCGTGGCCGTCCTCGTCGGCACCCTCACCGCCGTGGCCGCCTCCCGCGCCACCACCACCGCGGCCGCCGCGCTGCTGCGCGCCCGCCGCACCCGTGACGTCGCCGTCCTCGTCGGCGGCGTCCTGGTCGTCCTGCTCGGCCCCGGCGTCAACCTCCTCGCCCAGCGCGTCGAGGACGGCCTCGGCGACCTCGCCGCCCTCGGCCGCGACGCCGCCGCCGTCGCCGGCTGGACCCCGCCCGGGTTCGCCTGGGCGGCCGCCGCCGACGCCGCCGCCGGCCGCTGGGGAACCGCCCTGCTGCGCCTGCTGCTCGCCCTGGCCGTGCTCGCCGCGGTGCTCGGCGTGTGGGCGCTCGCCCTGGGCCGCTCCGGCACCGGCCCCGCCGCGGGCGGTGGCGGGCCCGCCCGCACCACGGCCCGCGGCGGCGGGCTCCTGGACCGCTTGCCCGACACGCCCGCCGGGGCCGTGGCCCGCCGCTGCCTCCTGTACTGGCGGCGCGACCCCCGCTACCTCGTCGCCGCCGCCTCCGTCGCGGTCCTGCCCCTGCTGCTGCTCGTGCTGCCGCTGTCCGCGGGCGGCGACCCCGGCCGCTGGTTCCTCGCCGCCGGGCCGCTCGCCGCCTTCGTCACCGGCTGGTCCCTGCACGACGACGTCGCCTACGACCACTCCGCCTTCGCCCTGCACGTCACCGCGGGCGTGCGCGGGCGCGACGACCGCGCCGGGCGCGTCCTGGCCGCCGCGCTCTGGCAGGTGCCCGTCGTGCTCGTCCTCACCGTCACCGGGGCCCTCGTCGCCGGGCGCGCGGACCTGCTGCCGGCTCTCGCCGGTGCCTCCGCCGCCCTGCTCGGCGCCGGGTACGGCGTCTCCAGCGTCGCCAGCGCCCTGGCCCCCTACCCGGTGGCCCCGCCCGGCGGGAACCCCTTCTCCAGCCCCCGCGGCGCCGCCACCGCCACCCTGCTCGCCCAGTTCGTCACCACCCTCGCCGTCGCCCTGCTCGCGCTGCCCGCGCTCGCCGCGCTGCTCGTGGCGCTGCTGCGGGCGCCGTGGGTCGGGTGGGTCGGCCTGCTCGTCGGCGCCGGGCTGGGCGCGCTGTGGGTGCGGCTCGGCCTCAGCCGCGGCGGCGCCCTGCTCGACCGCCGCGCCCCCGAGGTGCTGGCCGTCGTCGGCCGCTCGTGAGCCTGCCGGTCGGGACGGCGAGCCTCGCCGTCGCCGTCGTGCTGCTCGCCGTGGTCGCCGTGGCGGCCGGGCGCCTCGGCGGCCTGCGCCACGGCCGCGAGGTCGCCGTGGTGTGCCTGCGCGCCGTCGTGCAGATCACCGCGATCGGGCTCGTCCTCGGGGCCGTCCTGCGCGTGCCCGCCCTGGCGCCGCTGTACCTGACCCTCGCCCTCGCGGTGGCGTCCTGGACGTCCGCGCGCCGCCTGGGGTCGCTGCGCACGTGGCCCGGCACGGCGCTCGCCGTCGGCGCGGGCGCGCTCGCCGCCGCGGTGGTCGTCGTCGCCACCGGCGCGCTGCCGCTGCGGGCGCTGGACGTGGTGCCCTTCACCGCTCAGCTCATCGGAGGCGCGATGGGTGCCACCACCCTCGCCGGGCGGCGGATGCTCGACGACGTCACCGAGCGCTGGGACCTCGTGGAGGGCTGGCTGGCCCTCGGCGCGACCCCCGCCCGGGCCGTGGCCGAGATCGGCCGAACCGCCGCCGCCCGCGCCCTGGCCCCCGCGCTGGACCAGACCCGCAACGTCGGGCTCGTCACGCTCCCCGGCGCGTTCGTCGGCCTGCTCCTGGGCGGGGCGAGCCCGCTGGAAGCGGCGCGCGTGCAGCTGCTCGTGCTCGTGGGGCTCATCGCGGCGGAGACCATCGCGGTGGTGGTGATCACCCGAGCCCTGGGCCGCGGGGTGCGCACCCGCCCCGCAGCCCCCTCCCCGCGGTGATCATGCACGGTCGAGCGCTCGACC
>NZ_JBJLSE010000172.1:0-3457 GCF_050871845.1 Kineococcus arenarius subsp. arenarius | reverse complement strand
GCCCTGCCGAAGATCCTCGACCTGCCGACCAGCGCCTGGATCAACCGACCCGACGACCCTGCGCAGGCCGAGCACAGCTCAGCTGCTTAACACCTGCTGGCCTCAACCGCCTTGACACGTTCCGTCCCGCCGCAGCCGGTCCGCTCCGTGGTGGCGTGAGGCCGCTGCCCCCGCCTGCGATCCGGCACTGAGGTCCGGGTTCACCGCGCTGGCCTCCAGCGCCTCGGCTCCCAGCTCCCACAGGTCGGCCGCAGCACCCACCAGCTCCCGCGGTACCAGCACGTCGCTGAACGGGGCAGCACTGAGCTGGTCATCGACGGCGTCCTGCAGATCCCTCGTGCGCTCAGCCGCCGCGCAGTGGCCTGCACGCTCCAGAGCCAGTGCGGCCACGCCGGCGACCCACAAGACTCCGCCCGCCACCCCCGGCGTCATCCTCACCAGGTCTGCGTCCCGATGCGTGTTCACTCAGCGCCCCTCCCTGGTGCTGGTCCAACCTCCGCGCCGCACCAGATGCTCTCAGCTCAGGTCAGCAGCCCGGCATCGTGCACCAGCCGCAGCGCCTCCTCAGGCTCACGCCGCAGGTGCAGCTCGACGTTCCACCGACGCTCAGCCCCCCGCACACCCCGGCGCAGGGACCACCCCAAGGCCACAGCTCCGCTGGTGTCGACTTGGACACCCACGGCGGTGCCGGCGACCTGCACGACAGCGAAGTCCGGCGCCGCCGGCAGGGCAAGCAGGGAACCGTCAGCGGCGAACTCCTGCCACCGTCGGCCCATCTGCCTCGGCCACTCCTGCTCGTCAGCCTCCCTGACGTAGAGAGCCATGGTGTTGCTGCTCAACACCGAGGACCTCCTCGCGTTGCGCCACGTCGAGGACTCCGGCAGGTAGAAGACCGCGAACGACGACGTGGAGGGCCTGCCCGACGCATCACGCTCGAGGCGGGCCTCACCCTCGCGCCCGGGCACGGCGAACACCTCGGACAAGCCCTCGACCGCCCACGCCGGTACGCGCGGCGGAGGAAAGCCCGCCACCGCGCGCAGCTCCTCCTCGCTCACCACCGCCCACGACCAGGCGAGGTGTCCAGGAGCACGGGACATCGGCCGCAACGCCCAGGTGAGGGCATCAGTCGGTGTCAACGCCCGCAGGACGGCGTTGACGCCACCCGCCAGCGCGCCGGGCTCCGGCCGCTCAGACATGCGCCCGCCTCCAGGTCGACGACCACGCCTCACCGACACGCTGCGGCTGGGGACCGGCCCCAGCCAGGTGCCTCGTGACACCACTATGGGCCGGGAACGACTTCACGGTCATCCCGCGCATCGAGCCGAGCAGGCCCAGCACTACCCCACGGGCCGACGCACCCCCGCCGCAGCAGGCCCCCCACCACGTGAACGAGGCGGCACCGCATCCAGCTCCCGGTACAGGCCACGCTGCCCGACGTGCCAGCGCAGACGCTGCACCCGCGCGCCACGCACCTGCCCCAACGGCACCCGCCACGACCAGCGAAGGCGCTGCTCCGCCCGCCGGTACGCACCTTCCGGGTCGCGGGCCCACACCCGCGCCAGGACCGAGACCACCCCCGGCCGGTGCAGCACGTCGAAGCGGCTGCGATCCCACCGCTGCTGCACCACCCGCGGCTGGCTCACCACCTGGCGTTGCAGGCCGCTGGAGGATTCAGCGTCCGGGCGCGCTTCATCCACCACCAGGGAGACCACGTACACGGGCACCCCTCCAGCATGCGCGCCGCCCCTCACCACCGGCCAGTGCCCAGCCGCAGCCGATGCGCTGATGGCGCGTTGGGGGTGCGATCGACAGCTCCCGCGAGGCGCCCGCTGAAGCACGGCCGGCCCGCGAGCGAGCGCGGTGGTGCGCGACCCTCCCCTCTGGACGGTCCCGGCCCGCGGCCCGCACCATCGAGGACATGCCCCGCTACTCGGTGCTCATCGAGGCCACCCGCCCCAAGCGCGTCCCGCCCAGCGCGGACCTGTGGGAGCAGCAGTGGGGCAAGGGGCACCACTTCGCCCTGATCGCCGCGCGCAACGTGGTGCAGGTCGTCACCACCAGGGCCGAGGACGCCCGCACCGCCCGCGACGACGTCCTGGCCCGCTTCACCGCCCTGGCGCAGGCGCACCTGGGCACCGGCGTGCAGATCACGAACGTGCGGGTGCATCGCTTGCGCCGCTTCCGCGGGATGGTCCCGGTCAGCATCGACGACCCGCCCGACGGTGGGGACGGACTGGCCGGGGCGATGGTGCCGCGCACCCCGCTGCCCCCCACGGACCACCTGAACGCCGCCCGGCGCCTGCCGCCGGCCACGGACTGAAGCCGCACCCGCACCCGTCCACGCCGGCACGGGCATCGGGAACGCTCGCGCCGAACCACACGCTCATCCCGCGTTCCGCGCGGTCAACGACCCAGCGGTCATGTCGAGGAGCGAGCGCTCGCTGGGCACGGGGATCACCTGCATATCCCCGACGAGAGGGCGTTCCTCGCGGCCTCGTGGGCAGATAGCTTCCATTGATGCTCGGCACCACAGGTCACGTGATCGTCCTCGTCGCGGCGGTGCTGCTCATCGCCTTCGTCGTGCTCGACGCGTCCCGCCGGCGACGTCGACGCGAGAAGCCGTGGAAGGCCAGCCACGTACTGGTCGTGGTGGCCATGACCCTCACCGCCGCGGTGCAGGTCTCCTCCCTGGTCTGATGACGCCCCTCCCCGGCCCCGGCTGCGCCGTCACGGCGCCGAATGCACGAGGCTCGGTCTTGCCGCACTGCAGACGCGGCCGCCGTCGCTTCTGAGACTGGTTGGCCGCATGGCCTCAGCCGCCGTTGGGAAGGCTCACCGCGGTCGGGTGTCCAAGGAGCGCTCAGCTCGCCGCCTGTCCCGCAGCGACAAGGCCGTGACGATACCCAGGCCGAGCAAGACCCCGATCGGCAGGCCCGGCATCCAGCCGTGGCCGGTGGCGTGCGAGACGGCGACCGCCGCGGCCGTGAGAACGAGCTGGACCACCACCTCGCGCGCGTAGGCGGTCCGCTTGCTCACGAGCACCTCCACACCACGACCACCGGGCCAGGTCACCAGGTCAGGTCCTCCGAACCTGCCAGCCGCTGAGCCGACGACTGGGCCATCAGCGTGAGCAGGTCATCTGCCTCTGCCGCGGAGCACCACCACGGTGATCACCGCCACGATGGCTACCAGGACGATCACGGACAGAGCGAAGATGTGCCACGGCTGCACTGCTCCCATGAACCCACTGTAGCCACGGCGCCGACACCGCCTTGATGCCGCAACGCCTTGAGGAGCCCCCAGCGAGTGGCTGCGCTAGGCCGGCCCCCGGCGCTAGGTGTACTCGGCCATCACGTTGGTGACAGGCGGCTGGTCGGGGGCTGCCCAGCCAGGGCGGAGTGGGCTCGGGTGGTGTTGTAGTGGATCAGCCAGGGACTCAGGGCCGTGGTGCGCTGGA
>NZ_JBJLSE010000171.1:0-3528 GCF_050871845.1 Kineococcus arenarius subsp. arenarius | reverse complement strand
CCCCGGCGCGGTGCGCGCCGGGGGCCGTCGGGGGAGGGGGGTGTCAGGCGGTGGGGACGTCCTCGCCCTCGCGGGCCAGCTTGCCGCTGCGGCGGTCGGCGAGGTAGCTGCGCAGCTCGTCCTTGACCACCGGCGCCAGGATGTACAGGCCGATGATGTTGACCAGGGCGCAGATGAAGAGCATCGCGTCGGCCAGCGTCAGCACGGAGCTGAAGGTCATCACCGTGCCGATGACGGTGAACAGGCAGTAGACGACCTTGAAGGTCAGCAGGCTGGCGCTGGAGCGTCCGAAGAAGTGCGCCCACGCCTTCTCCGAGTAGTAGCTCCACGTGATGAGGGTGGAGAACGCGAAGAGCGCGACGGCGATGGCCAGCACGATCGGGAACCAGGAGATGACGCTCTCGAACGCGTCGGAGGTCAGGACCACGCCGTCGGCGCCGGTGGAGCCGGTGCTGGCGACCTCGTCGCGGGCGTCCAGCCAGCTGGCCGGGCTGGCGATGACGATCGTCAGCGCCGTCATGGTGCAGATGATCACGGTGTCGACGAACGGCTCCAGCAGGGCCACGAAGCCCTCGGAGACGGGGCGGTGGGTCTTGACCGCGGAGTGGGCGATGGGCGCGGAGCCGACCCCGGCCTCGTTGGAGAAGGCTGCGCGCTGGAAGCCGACGATGAGCGCGCCGAGCACGCCGCCGGCGACGCCCTCGGGGTTGAAGGCGTTGCTGAGGATCGCGCCGACGGCCTCGGGGATCTGCCCGATGTTGCCGAGGATCACGATGAGGCAGGCGAGCACGTAGACGATCGCCATGGCGGGCACGAGCCGGGAGGTGACCCGGCCGATGGAGGTGATGCCGCCGAGGATGACGGCGCCGACGAGCGCGGCCAGCACGATGCCGAAGGCGAAGGCGGCGCCGGTGCTGCCGAGGAAGCCGTCCTCGCCGCCGGTGATGTTGCGGAACTGCGCGAAGGTCTGGTTGGCCTGGAACATGTTGCCGCCGGCCACGCCGAAGAAGAAGATCGCCACGGCGAAGATCGCGGTGAGGATCGTCCCGACCCAGGTGACCTTGATCTTGGCGAAGGCGACCTTGAGGTAGCGGAACGGCCCGCCGGTGACGCTGCCGTCCTCGTGGACCTCGCGGTACTTCACGCCCAGGGTGCACTCGACGAACTTCGTGCACATGCCGAGCAGGCCGGCGACGATCATCCAGAAGGTGGCGCCCGGGCCGCCGACGGTCACGGCGACGGCCACGCCGGCGATGTTGCCCAGGCCGACCGTGCCGGACACGGCGCTGGTCAGCGCCTGGAAGTGGGTGACCTCACCGGGGTCGGAGTCCCTGCTGAACCGGCCGCGGATGGTCTCGACCGCGACCTTCAGGCCCCGGAACTGGATGAAGCCGAAGTACGCGGTGAAGATCAGGCCGGCCAGGACGAGCCAGCCCACGATGAGCGGGAAGGTGGCCCCCCCGATGCTCACCGAGTAGAAGATGACGCTGCTGAGGCCGTCGGCGATGCCGGAGAAGACGCTGTCGACGCTCGACTCGATGCTGGCGAGCACGCCGCTGTCGGGTTCCGCGGTGGCGGAGGCCCCGAGGGCGTGGAGGGCTGCGGATGGCATTGGCGCAGAGAAGCGCTTCCGGGGCGCGGCGTCAACCGCTACTCGCAGCCCTTGCCCAGCCGCAACGAAGTCGTAACGTGGCGCGTCGTGCCCGGGTGATCACAGCTCCCGGACGGCGCCGTCCTGCACGACCACCCGGCGCGTCACCCGCACCGCCTCCAGCAGCCGCCGGTCGTGGCTGACCAGCAGCAACGTGCCCGGGTAGCCCTCCAGCGCCTGCTCCAGCTGCTCGATCGCCGGCAGGTCCAGGTGGTTCGTCGGCTCGTCCAGCACCAGCAGGTTCACCCCGCGCGCCTGCAGCAGCGCCAGCGCCGCCCGGGTGCGCTCGCCCGGCGACAGGCTCGACGCCGGCCGGCCCACGTGCGCGGCGCCCAGCCCGAACTTCGCCAGCAGCGTGCGCACCTCCGCGTCCGGCTGGTCGGGCACGGCCTCGGCGAAGGCCCGCGCCAGCGGCGCCTCGCCCAGGAACAGCCCGCGGGCCTGGTCGACCTCACCCACCTGCACGCCCGAGCCCAGGGAGGCGGCGCCCTCGTCGGGGGCCAGGCGGCCCAGCAGCAGGCTCAGCAGCGTCGTCTTGCCCGCACCGTTGGGGCCGGTGACGGCCAGGCGGTCCCCGGCGTCGACCTGCAGGTCCACCGGGCCCAGGGTGAAGGCCCCGCGCCGCGCCACCGCCCCGCGCAGCGTCGCCACCACCGAGCCCGACCGTGGCGCGGCGGCGATGGACATCTGCAGCCGCCACTCCTTGCGCGGCTCCTCGACGACCTCCAGCCGCTCGATCATCCGGTCGGTCTGGCGGGCCTTGGCGGCCTGCTTCTCGCTGCCCTCGCGCATCTTCGCCCGGATCATCTTGTCCGGCTCGCCCTTGCGCACGGCGTTGCGCACGCCCTTGGCCATCCAGTTGCGCTGCATCCGGGCGCGGGCCTCCAGCCCCGAACGCGTGTCGGCGTACTCCTCGTACTCCTCGCGGGCGTGGCGGCGCTGCACCTCCCGCTCGGCCAGGAACGCCTCGTAGCCGCCGCCGACGACCCGCACGAGCTGCTGCGCCAGGTCCAGCTCCACCACCCGGTCCACGGTGCGGGCCAGGAACTCGCGGTCGTGGCTGACGACGACGGCGGGGGAGCGCAGCTGCTGCACGAACCGCTCCAGCCGCGCCAGGCCGTCCAGGTCCAGGTCGTTGGTGGGCTCGTCCAGCAGGAAGACGTCGTAGCGCGAGAGCAGCAGCGCGGCCAGCCCGGCGCGCGCGGCCTGCCCGCCGGACAGCGCCGGCATCGGCAGGTCCACGTCCACCGCCAGGCCCAGGTCGGCGAGGACCTCGTCGCGGCGCTCGTCCAGGTCGGCGCCGCCCAGGGCCAGCCAGCGGTCCAGGGCGTCGGCGTAGCGGTCGTCCGCGCCGGGCACCCCCTCGGCCAGGCCCTGGGCGGCGGCGTCCATCGCCTCCTGCGCCGCGGCCACGCCGGTGCGCCGGGCCAGGAACGCGGCCACCGCCTCGCCGGGCCGGCGCTCCGGCTCCTGCGGCAGGTACCCGACGGTCGCGGTGGGCGGGGACAGGATCACCGACCCCGACTCGGGGGCGTCGATCCCGGCGAGCAGGCGCAGCAGCGTGGACTTGCCCGCACCGTTGGCGCCGACCAGGCCGACGACGTCGCCGGGGGCGATCACGAGGTCCAGCCCGGAGAACAGGGTGCGCGTCCCGTGCGCCGCGCTGAGGTCCTTGGCGACGAGGGTGGCGCTCACGCCCCCATCCTCCCCGATCCCGCACACCCCCCACCCCACCCCACCCCGCCCGGCCCCCCCCCCGGGGGGGGGGGGGGGGGGGGGGGGGGGGGGGGGGGGGCGGGGGGGCCGGGGGGGGGGGGGGGGGGGGGGGGGGGCGGGGCCCGCCCGCTCGGCGCCCCCCGCCGCTCGCCGCCACTCCC
>NZ_JBJLSE010000170.1:0-3556 GCF_050871845.1 Kineococcus arenarius subsp. arenarius | reverse complement strand
GGCCCCGCTCCCGGGAGGGAGCGGGGCCGTGCGCGCGGAGTTCCGGCGGCCGGGGCCGCCGGGCGGGTCACAGACCCAGTTCGCCCTCGAAGGCGCCGCCCTCGATGCGCTTCTTGATCGTCTGCAGGAACCGCGCGGCGTCCGCACCGTCCACGATCTGGTGGTCGTAGGACAGGGCGAGGTACATCATCGAGCGGATCGCGATCGTCTCCTGGCCCTCGTCGTCGGTGAGGACGACGGGACGCTTGACGATCGCGCCGGTGCCGAGGATGGCCACCTGCGGGGCGTTGAGGATCGGGGTGTCGAACAGGGCCCCGATGCTGCCCGTGTTGGTGATGGTGAAGGTGCCGCCCGCGAGGTCGTCGGGGGTGATCTTGTTCCCGCGGGTGCGGGCGGCGAGGTCGGCGATCTTGCGCGCGATGCCGCCGATGTTGAGGTCGCCCGCGTCCTTGATGACCGGCGTGATGAGGCCCTTGGGGGTGTCCACGGCCATCGAGATGTTCTCGCTGGCGTGGTAGACGATGCTGTCGCCCTCGATGCTGGCGTTGAGGGAGGGGTGCTGCTTGAGCGCCTCGACCGTCGCCTTGACGAAGAACGGCAGGAACGTCAGCTTCGCGCCCTCGGTGGCCGCGAAGGAGTCCTTCGCCCGGGCCCGCAGCTTGGCGATGCGCGTGACGTCGACCTCGATGACGGTGGTCAGCTGCGCGGAGTTCTGCAGCGACTCCTTCATGCGCTGGGCGATGACCTTGCGCAGCCGCGACATCTTCTCGGTGGTGCCGCGCTTGGCGGAGACCTCGAAGGCCGGGGCCTGCTTCTGCTCCGGCGCGACGGCGGCCGCGGGCTGCGCCGGGGCCTGCTGGGCCTTCGCGGCCGCGGCCTTCGCCTCGTCGGCGGCCTGCTGCACGTCCTGCTTGCGGATGCGCCCGCCCACCCCGGTGCCGGTGACCGTGGACAGGTCCACGCCCAGGTCCTTCGCGAGCTTGCGCACCAGCGGCGTCACGTAGGTGCCGCCGCCGGTCGGCTGGGGCGCCTCCTGGCGCGGGGCCGGGGCCTGCTGCTGGGGCGCCTGCTGCTGCGGCGTGGACCGCGGCTCGGGGGCGCCCTCGCCCGTGCTCCTGGCCGGCTGGGTGGAGGCCTCGGCCTGCTGCCGGGCGGTCTCTCGCTCGGTGACCTCGTCGGCCAGCGACTCGCCCTGCGCGTCCGGCTGCGTCTGCAGGGGCTCCTTCACCGGCGCGGGCTGCTCGGCGGGGGCGTCCTGCTGCGGGGCGGAACCCTGCTCGGAGGCGTCGCCGACGCGGGCCAGGTCGGTGCCGACCTCGACCGTCTCGTCCTCGCCGACGAGGATCTCCAGCAGGGTGCCGGCCACGGGGGAGGGGATCTCGGTGTCGACCTTGTCGGTGGACACCTCCAGCAGGGGCTCGTCCACCTCGACGGTGTCACCGACCGACTTCAGCCAGCGGGTGACGGTGCCCTCGGTGACGCTCTCACCGAGCGCCGGCATCTGCACCGCGGTGCCCCCGCCACCGGAGGACGGCGCGGCGGCCGCCGCGGGCGGCTGCTCGGGGGAGGGTTCCTGCTGCGCCTCGGGCGCCGCCTGGGACTGCTCCGGGGCCGGCGGCTGCGGCGACTCCTGGGCGGGCTGCTCGGCGGGGGCGTCCTGCTGCGGGGCGGAACCCTGCTCGGAGGCGTCGCCGACGCGGGCCAGGTCGGTGCCGACCTCGACCGTCTCGTCCTCGCCGACGAGGATCTCCAGCAGGGTGCCGGCCACGGGGGAGGGGATCTCGGTGTCGACCTTGTCGGTGGACACCTCCAGCAGGGGCTCGTCCACCTCGACGGTGTCACCGACCGACTTCAGCCAGCGGGTGACGGTGCCCTCGGTGACGCTCTCACCGAGCGCCGGCATCTGCACCGAGTTCGACATCTGTTCGGTTCTCCTCACGGACGGACGTGCTCCGGCGCCCGGAGGGACGCCGACGGGTTCGGGCGGGACGGCGGGGCCGCGCCGACGCGGCCCCGCCGGTGCTCAGGAGTGCGAGTGCAGCGGCTTGCCGGCCAGTGCCAGGTGCGCCTCGCCCAGGGCCTCGTTCTGCGTCGGGTGGGCGTGCACGAGGTTCGCGACGTCCTCCGGGAAGGCCTCCCAGTTGACGATGAGCTGCGCCTCGCCGACCTGCTCGCCCATGCGGGAGCCGACCATGTGCACGCCGACGACCGGGCCGTCCTTCTGGCGCACGAGCTTCACGAAGCCGGTGGTCCCGATGATCTGGCTGCGGCCGTTGCCGCCGAGGTTGTACTCCACGACGTCCACGTCGCCGTACTTCTCGCGGGCCTTGGCCTCGGTCAGGCCGACGGAGGCGACCTCGGGCTCGGAGTACGTCACCTTGGGGATGCCGGTCTCGTCGATCACGGCGGGGTTCAGCCCGGCGATGTCCTCGGCGACGAAGATGCCCTGCTGGAACCCGCGGTGCGCCAGCTGCAGCCCGGGGACGATGTCGCCGACGGCGCGCACGCCCTCGACGTTGGTGCGCAGCCGCTCGTCGGTGAGGACGAACCCGCGGTCCATGCCCACCCCCTGCTCCTCGTACCCGAGGCCGGCGGTGTTCGGGCCGCGGCCCACGGCGACGAGCAGCAGGTCCGCTTCGAACGTCTTGCCGTCCTCGAGGCTGACGACGACGCCGGAGTCGTTCTGCTCCGCGCCCTTGAACCGCACGCCGAGGGAGAACTTGATGCCGCGCTTGCGGAACGCGCGCTCCAGCGCCTTGCTGGCCGCCTCGTCCTCCAGCGGGACCAGGTGCGGCAGCGCCTCGACGATGGTGACGTCGGCGCCGAAGGACTTCCAGACGCTCGCGAACTCCACGCCGATGACGCCGCCGCCCAGGACGACGACGGACTTCGGCACGGAGTCCAGCTGGAGCGCCTGCTCGCTGGTGATGACCCTGCCGCCGATCTCCAGCCCGGGCAGCGAGCGCGAGTAGGAGCCGGAGGCGAGGACGACGTTCCTGCCGGTGTAGCGCTTGCCGTCGACCTCGACGGCGTTCTTGGCGACCAGCCGGCCGGTGCCCTGCACGAGCTCGACCTTGCGGGACTTCACCAGGCCCTGCAGGCCCTTGTACAGGCGGCCGATGACGCCGTCCTTGTACTTGTTGACCCCGGCCATGTCGATGGAGTCGAAGGTGGCGCGCACGCCGAACGCCTCGGACTCGCGCGCGGAGTCGGCGACCTCGGCGGCGTGGATCAGCGCCTTGGTGGGGATGCAGCCGCGGTGCAGGCAGGTCCCGCCCAGCAGGTCCTTCTCCACCAGCGCCACGGACAGCCCGAGCTCGGCCGAGCGCAGCGCGCACGCGTAGCCCCCGCTGCCTCCTCCGAGGATGACGACGTCGTACTCCTGGTCGGCGGCACCTGCCACGAAAAGCTCCTAGGTCGGCTGTGCTGGGAACTGCTCACGGTGATTCTGTCACTCCGTCCACACCCCGGCGCCAGGGGGCGCGTGTGACGGGGCCCACGCGGGGCCGAGGCGGGCCCCACGCACGACGGCGGCGGCACCCCGGGGGGTGCCGCC
>NZ_JBJLSE010000169.1:0-3599 GCF_050871845.1 Kineococcus arenarius subsp. arenarius | reverse complement strand
CCCCCCGCCCCGCCCCCCCCCCCCCCCCCCCCCCCCCCCCCCCCCCCCCCGCCCCCCCCCCCCGCCCCCCCGCCCCCGCCCCCCCGCCCCCGCCCGCGCAGGACGCCAGCCAGTGCTCGCGCGCCGCGAGCAGGCCCTCGTGCACCGCACCCCTGCCGCCCACGAGCGCACTCCCCGTCCCCGGTCGTCCTCGGCCCGTCGCCGCGACGGTAGGCGCGGGTGGCCGCCACCCACAAGCGCCCCGCACCCGCCCGCGGGAGCGGGGTGCTCGCGGGTGCGACGATCTGCACGGACCGCGCGGCACCGCCCGCACCGCCCCACGACCACCACCCGAGGAGCTCCCGATGACCGACGGCCCGCGGCCGCTGAACCTGCGCGAGGTCGCCGAGGGGCTGCGCTCCCCGCACGCCCCCACCGCGCCCGCCGGTCCCGGCTCACCGCTGCGGGCGCCCTCGCGCCTGCGCGAGCTGGCCACCTGGCTGGCGGGCACCCGCGACGCCGACGTCGCCGGGCCGCTGGAGCGCGTGCGCCTGGTCGTGCTGGCCGGCGACCACGGGGTGGCGGCGCGCGGCGTGTCGGCACCGGGGTCCGCCACCGCCGCGGACGCGGTGCGGGCCCTGGTGGCGGGCACCCACCCGGCGGCGGCGCTGGCCGCGGCCGCCGGGGTGGAGCTGGTGGTGCACGCGGTGGGGGTGGACGCCCCGGCGCCGGTCCTGGACGGCCTGCCGGCGCCGGTGACGGCCCGCGCGGTGCGCGCGGGCAGCGGGGACGTGGCGGCCGGTGACGCGATGACGGCGGAGGAGACGGAGGCGGCCGTGCGGGCGGGCGCCGCCGTCGCCGACGAGGCCGTCGACGAGGGCGTGGACCTGCTGCTGCTGGGCGACGTGGGGGCGGGGGCCACCACGGTCGCCGCCACCCTCGTCGCCGCGTGCCTGCGCAAGAGCGCCGTCGACGTGGTGGGCCGGGGCAGCGGGGTGGACGACGACGCGTGGATGCGCAAGGCGGCGGCGGTGCGCGACGCGGTGCGCCGCGCGCGGCCGGTGGCGACCCGGCCCGCGGTGCTGCTGCAGACCGTCGGCAGCCCGGACACCGCGGCGGCCGTGGGGTTCCTGCTGCGCGCGGCGGCGCGCCGCACGCCGGTCGTGCTGGACGGCGTGGTGGGGGCCGCCGCGGCGCTGGTCGCCTCGCGCGCCGTGCCGGGGGCGGAGAAGTGGTGGGTCGTGGGCGCGCGCACGGCCGAGCCGGCGCAGCACCTGGCGGTGGACCGCCTGAAGCTGACCCCGGTGCTCGACCTGGGCGCCGGCCGCGGGGCGGGCACCGGGGCCCTGGCGGCGCTGGGCGTGCTGCGGGCCGCGCAGGTGCTGGCCGCCGCGGACGCGGCGGCGGCCCCTCCGCGCCCCGCCCCGGAACCCGGGCCCGAGCCCGCCCCCCAGCCGCAGGCGCGGTCGGAGCCGCGACCGGAGCCCGGTCCCGAGCTCGGGGAGCAGGAGCAGGGGCAGGCCGGCGGGTCGGGGCAGCAGGGCGGCGCGCACGCCGCTGGGTAGGGTGAGCGCGTGGTGCGCCTGGAGCTGAGCAGCAAGTCCGTCAAGACCGTCCCCGCGGACGCCGTCGTGCTGGGGGCCGCCCGGGGCACCGGTCCCGACCCGGCCGCGCCGGTGCTGCTGGGGGCCGACGACCTCCCCCGGGCGGCGCGCTCGGCGATCGCGCGGGCCCTGGCCGACCTCGGCGCCGACGGCGCGGCCGGCTCGGTGCACCTGCTGCCGCAGGTCGAGGGCGTCTCCGCGCCCCTGGTCGCGGTCACCGGCCTGGGCGAGGACCCGGCGGACCCCGAGGCCCTGCGCCGGGCGGCCGGTGCGGCCGTGCGCGCGCTCGCCGGGCGTCGTCGCGTCGCGCTGGCGCTGCCCGTCCCGGACGCGGCGGCTGCCGGCGCGCTGGCCGAGGGCGCGGCCCTGGGCGCCTACGCCTTCACCCGCTACAAGGCCGCCCAGCGCCCGCCCGTGGAGCAGGTGGCGCTGCTGGTGGGCAAGCCGCGCGACAAGGCGCTGCGCGCCGCGCTGGAGCGGGCGCGCGTGGTCGGCGAGGCCGTCGCCGTCGCGCGCGACCTGGTCAACACCGCCCCCGGCGACCTCGCCCCGGCCGACCTCGCCGACGCGGCGCAGGACCTGGCGCGCGGCACGGGGCTGAGCGTGCGGGTGCTCACCGAGACCGAGCTGGCCGAGGGCGGCTACGGCGGCATCCTCGGCGTGGGGCAGGGGTCGTCGCGGCCGCCGCGGCTCGTCGTGGTGGAGCACGCGCCGAAGGGCGCGAAGGCGCACCTGGCGCTGGTCGGCAAGGGGATCACCTTCGACTCCGGCGGCCTCTCGCTCAAGCCCCCCGCGGGCATGGAGACGATGAAGAGCGACATGTCGGGCGCCGCGGCCGTGCTCGCGGCGGTCAAGGCGGTCGCCGACCTCGACCTGCCGGTGCGGGTCACGGGCTGGCTCGCGGTCGCCGAGAACATGCCCTCGGGCACGGCGATCCGCCCCTCGGACGTGCTGACCATGCACGGCGGCACGACGGTCGAGGTCCTCAACACCGACGCCGAGGGCCGTCTGGTGCTCGGCGACGCGCTCGTGGCGGCGACCGCCGAGCAGCCGGACCGCGTCGTGGACGTGGCGACCCTCACGGGCGCCCAGGTGGTGGCGCTGGGCAACCGCGTCTCGGCGGTCATGGGCAACGACGACGCCTTCCGCGCCGACGTGCTGGCCGCGGCGGAGCGGGCCGGTGAGCAGTTCTGGCCGATGCCCCTGCCCCAGGAGCTGCGGGCGAGCCTGGACTCGCAGGTGGCCGACCTCGCCAACATCGGCGACCGCGCCGGCGGCATGCTGGTCGCGGGGCTGTTCCTGCGCGAGTTCATCGGTGAGCGCGCCGACGGCACTCCCGTGCCCTGGGCCCACCTGGACATCGCCGGGCCGGCCTTCCTCACGACCGAGCCGTACGGGTACACCCACCGCGGCGGCACGGGCGTGGCGGTGCGGACCCTCCTCGCGCTCGCCGAGGACCTCTCCTCCTGAGATTCAGCTCACAGCGCGTGCACTAAGAGCAACTACCGCTATGCTCAGCGTGACGGTCCTCGGGGGACGTCGACCGTCCACCCGATGAGGCCCACCCGCGCACCTCGCACCGACGGGGTCGATTCCCTGGAGGATCCATGCCCACCACGCACTCCACCCGGAACGCCGCCGCGCAGCCCCGCCTGCGCCTGCTCGCCCGTCGCGCCGCGGCCGCCGCGGCCGCGTCGGCGGTGCTCGCCGGTGGCGGCCTGCTGACGGCCGCGTCCGCCTCGGCCGCCCCCCCGGCGATCTCGGTCATCAGCTCCTCGGCCTTCCAGGCGTCCGTCGACGCCCGCAAGGAGTCGGTGACCACCCGCAAGGAGTCCGTCACCACCCGCAAGGAGTCGGTGACGACCCGCAAGGAGTCCATCGCCACCCGCAAGGAGTCGGTGACCACCCGCAAGGAGTCCATCTCCCTGCGCAAGGAGTCGGTCTCGTTCGAGCGGGAGCGCTGAGCCGCCCCCACCACGCGCGCACGACGGCGGCGGCACCCCCCGGGGTGCCGCC
>NZ_JBJLSE010000168.1:0-3657 GCF_050871845.1 Kineococcus arenarius subsp. arenarius | reverse complement strand
CCGCGGGCGCACCCCGGTGCGCCCGCGGGGGCGCCGGCGCGGCCGGCGTCAGGACAGGCCGAAGCCGACCTTGCGCACCTCCGCAGCGCCGACGTCCACGTAGCCGAGCGAGGCCACCGGCACGACCAGGGTGCGGCCCTTCTCGTCCTTCAGCTGCAGCACGGTGCCCTCGCTGAGCGCCGCGGTGACCGCCGACGTGATCTCCTCGCTGGTCTGCGCCGACTCGAACACCAGCTCGCGCGCCACGTTCTGCACGCCGATCCGAACCTCCACCGCTGTCCCTCCCGGGTCGTCGATCGGGCCGGCACCGCCCGTGCTCGGGGGTGCGGTCGTCCCGCGAGGCTAGTCGGAGCCGCGCCCGCCGACCGCGCCGGTGCGGCGGGAGTTCGCCGCCAGCGGACGGGGACGCCGGCCACGGGCGGGTGGCATGCTCGGTGCGTGCTCGCCGGACGCCCGCCCTCCGCCCGACGCGGGCCCTCCCCCCAGGCCTCCCGCCGGGGCCTGCTGCTGGCCGGGGCCGCCGTGCTCGCCGGTGCCGGCTGCACCGGCGCGCGGGACGCGGCCGGCGGCTCCGCCTCGGCGGCCACCGGCCCCGGCACCCCCGCGCCGACGTCGACCGCCGCGCCGACGCCGACGACGACCCCGACGCCCACCCTGCCGCCCGGGCTCACCGAGGCGGACGTGGCGGCCGGGGTGCTGCAGCGGCAGGTGCCCGGCAGCGGCGGGGGAGCCCTGGACGTGGTGCCCGGCTCGGTGCCGGCGCCGGCCTCCGCGCGCGTGCGCACCCTGCGCGTGGAGGTCGAGCGGGACCTCGTGACCGCCGGTGTGCTCGATCCCGCGGCGTTCGCCGACTTCGCGCTCGGGGTGCTCAACGACCCCCGCGGCTGGGGCGCCGGCGGCGCGACGAGCTTCGAGCGCACCGACGGCGAGGCGGAGCTGCGCCTGGTGCTCGCCACCCCGGACACCTCCGCCGCGCTGTGCCGGCCGCTGCGCACCATGGGCACCCTGTCGTGCCGGGTGGGCGACGCGGCCGTGCTCACCTGGTACCGCTGGGTGGAGGCGATCCCCGACTACGGCGAGGACCGCACCGGGTACCGCCAGTACCTCGTCAACCACGAGGTCGGGCACCTGCTGGGCCACGGCCACGAGCCGAACCCCGGCGCGGGGCGGCTGGCCCCGGTGATGATGCAGCAGACCAAGGGGCTGGACGGCGCCCTGCCCAACCCCTGGCCGAACCCCTGAGGCCCGGGGTGGGCGCTCGCGACCCGCTGGCCCTGCCCGCGCGCGCCGAGGAGGTCCTGGAGGTCGTCGAGGCCATCCCCGCCGGCCGCGTGCTGACCTACGGCGACGTCGGTGAGCTCGTCGGCGACCGCGGGCCCCGCTTCGTGGGCAACGTGCTGGGCCGCTTCGGCTCCGGCCTGCCGTGGTGGCGGGTGCTGCGCGCCGACGGCAGCGCGGCACCGCCCCTGGCGGCGCGGGCGGTGCCGCGCTGGCGGGCCGAGGGCACGCCGCTGCGCCGCGACGACGCCGACCCCGTGCTGGTGCGGGTGGACCTGGCCGCGGCCCGCTGGGACGCCGCGGGGTTCGAGGGCCCGTGAGCTGCGGGCCGCCCCCGGGGACGTGTCGGAGGGGTGTGGTGGCATGACGGACGTGCTGACGGAGGACGCGGGCGGAGGCGGCGGTGCGCCGTCCGGCGGGTGGGGCGGTCCCGGCGGGAGCGCGGCGCGGCGGGGTGCGCCGGTGCCGCTGCTGCGCCGCGAACCGCGCGAGGGCCTGCTGCACCCCGAGCTGGACGCCACGCAGCGCGCCGTCGTCGCCGGCCGCCCGGGCAGCGGCCCGCTGGTCCTGCGGGGTGCGCCCGGCACGGGGCGCACCACCACGCTGCGCGCCCTGGTCACCGCCCGCGTCGAGCGCGACGGGCTCGCCCCCGACCGCGTCCTGGTCCTGGCCCCCGGCCGCCGCGAGGCGGGCGGCCTGCGCGACGAGCTGTCCCTGGCGCTGCGGCGCACCCTCGGCCAGCCAGCGGCGCGCACGCCGCAGTCGTACGCGTTCGGCCTGCTGCGCGCCGGGCACGCCCGCCGCGGGGACCCGCCGCCGCGCCTGATCTCCGGCGCCGAGCAGGACTCCATCCTCGCCGAGCTGCTCGCCGGTCACCTGGAGGCCACGGCCGCCGGTGTCGACGACGCCGTCACCGGCGTGTTCGAGGACGCCCTGCGGACCGCCGGTCGGCTGGAGGCGGTGCGCGCCCCCGAGTGGCCGCCGGACGTCCCGCGCGACGCGTGGGGCCTGCGCAGCTTCCGCAACGAGCTGCGCGACCTGCTGATGCGCGCCGTCGAGCGCGGCCTGGACGCGCAGGACCTCGCCGAGGTCGGCGCGCGGCACGGCCGTCCCGAGTGGGCGGCGGCCGCGTCGGTGCTCCGGGAGTACGTGGGTGTGACCGCCTTCGACCCCGCCCGCGCCAACGCCTACGACCCCGCGTCCGTCCTCGACGAGGCCGTCGCGCAGCTGCTGTCCTCCCCGGAGCTGCTGGCCGCCGAGCGCGACCGCTGGCAGCTGGTCGCCGTCGACGACGCCCACGAGCTGTCCGAGGCCGGCCTGCGCCTGGTGGAGGCGGTGGCCGGGGGCGGGCGCGACCTGCTGCTCGTCAGCGACCCCGACTCGGTGACCCAGGGCTTCCGCGGTGCGGACGCCCGGGCGGCCTCGACCCTGGCCGAGAGGTTCCGGGCGGCCGACGGCGGCCCCGCCCCGACCGTCGTGCTGGGCACCTCCCACCGCCAGCAGCCGCTGGTGCGCGCCGTCACCGCGGCGGTGGCCACCCGCATCGGCGCCCTCGGCGGCGCCCCGCAGCGCGCCGCGCTGCCCGGCCGCGTCCCCGGGGCGGGGTCGGCCCCCGGGGGCGTGGAGGTGGCCGTGCTGGGCTCACCCACCCAGGAGGCCTCCTGGATCGCCCAGCGGCTGCGCCGCCGCCACCTGCTGGACGGCGTGCCGTGGTCGTCCATGGCCGTGGTGGTGCGCTCGGCCGGCCACACGGCCGCGCTGCGCCGCGGGCTGACGGCGGCCGGGGTGCCGCTGGCGGTCCCGCTGGCGGAGGTCCCGGTGCGCGACGAGCCCGCCGTGCGCCCCCTGCTGAGCGCGATGGAGGTCGTGCTGCACCCCGCCGGCCTCACCGTCGAGCTCGTCCGCGACCTCGTCACCTCACCGCTGGGGGGTGCCGACGTGGTGGCGCTGCGGCGGTTGCGGCAGTGCCTGCGCCGCGCCGAGCTCGCCGCGGGCGGCGGGCGCACCGGCGACGCCGTCCTCGCCGCCGCCCTGGCCGGGGTGCTCGCCGGTGCGCACCGCGCCGACGACCCCGCCACCGCCGACGTGGCGCTCCTGGCGGACGAGGACCCCGCGCTGCGCCCGGCGCAGCGGCTGGCCGCGGTGCTGCAGGCCGGGCGGGCCGCCGCGACCGCGCCCGGCGCCGACGCCGAGCAGGTCCTGTGGGCGCTGTGGGAGGCCAGCGGGCTGGGGCCGCGCTGGCAGCGCGCCGCGCTGGCCCGCGGTGGGGGGGGGGGGGGGGGGGGGGGGGGGGGGGGGGGGGGGGGGGGGGGGGGGGGGGGGGGGGGGGGGGGGGGGGGGGGGGGGGGGGGGGGGGGGGGGGGGGGGGGGGGGGGGGGG
>NZ_JBJLSE010000167.1:0-3680 GCF_050871845.1 Kineococcus arenarius subsp. arenarius | reverse complement strand
GGCGGCGTTGGCTTGCCGGTTGCCGCCGCGGTAGAGGCGGTGACGGCCGTTGGTCTGCCCGGAACCGGCCGGGATGGGACAGGCTCCGCACATCTTCGCGAACGCCGCCTCCGAGCGGATGCGCTCGTTGTTGTCGCCGGCGGTGATGAGCATCTCCGCGGCGATGTCGGCTCCGACGCCGACGGCCTGGACCAGCGCCGGCGCCAGCGCCTTGGTCTGGGCCTTCAGGTGCCGGGCGTGGACCTTGATCTCCTCGTTCAGCTGCAGCCAGCGACGTGCAAGGCAGCTCAGGACGTGGCGCATCGCGGCATCAGGAGCGCTTAGATCGGCAGCGCCCTCGAGGTCAGCGCACGCTCGAATGAGCCCCGGATCCCTCAAGTGCTCCAGCTCGGCGCGCAGAGCATCATCGGCGGTGACCAGCGTGGCCTTCAGGGCGATCATCGCTGCGGTGCGGGCCTTTACGGCCGTGTCACGAGCGATCTTCAGCAGCCGCAGCACCTCGACGCTTCCATCGGCGTTCTTCGGTGTCGCCAGTTCAGCACCGCTGAGCACCGTGCGAGCGGCGTGCTCGGCGTCGATGGCATCGTTCTTGCCCTGCTGGCGGCGCTGCCCGTTGCGCACCGGGCGGTCGATCTCTCGGACGGTGTGACCGGCCCGGCGCAGGAACCGCGCCAGACCCAGACCGTAGGAGCCGGTGCCCTCGACGCCGAACGCGGTGATGCGCCCGCCTGGACCGGCGTGCTCAGTGCACACCTGCAGCAGCTGCGCGAAGCCTGCGGTGGTGGCCGGGATGGTCAGCTCGGCGAGTTTTCCGCCCAGGCCGTCCAGCAGGACGGCGACGTGCTCGCTCTTGTGGGTGTCGACACCGACGATGACATCGTCGCGTCGCAGGGGCATGCTGGGCATGGCCGGGGTCCTCTCGCAGATCGCGGTCGTCGGTCCGCTGGCCGGGCGGGCGGACAGGACTGCGATGAGATCCTGCGGCGATCAGGCTCCTATCAGGTCACTGCCCGCCCGGTCAGCGGGTCACGCATCGCTGCAGCGGGAGCCGACAGATCAACGCCAAGGCACCCGCAGGGCCGGTCGTAACACGGGTCAGGCTCCCACTGCAGCGACACCACCATGCTCGCAGTCGTAGCCGTCGCCGACCGTCCCGAAGGAGGGCATGAGGCCCGCGGCGCGGACCTTGGTGGTGAAGGCCCACGAGGTGAACTGGACTCCGTGATCGGCGTGGACGATGCCGCCGGCAGCGGGGTTGCGGGTCTTGATGGCCATGTCCAGGGCGTTGACGACCAAGCGGGAGTCCGGAGCGGTGTCGATGGACCAGCCGACGATCTTGCGCGAGAAGGTGTCCAAGACTGCGCAGCAGTAGACCTTCCCTTCCCGGGTGGGGTGTTCGGTGATGTCGGTGACCCATAGTTCGTTGGGTGAAAGGCGGTGGAACTTGCGGTGCACCAGGTCGTCGGCCGTCGCGACACCGCGCAGGCGCTTGACCTTGGCCGGGCCTGGCAGGCCTGCGATGCCGGCGGCGCTCATGCCCCCACTTCGTGGGAGGTGCCCCCGCACTGCGACCAGGCGTTCATTGAGCCCTTGTCAGTAGCGGTTCTCCCAACTGCTGAGCACCAATGCGGTAGCCATAATGGCGGAAATGCGCCATGGGCAGAGGCTAATGCGAGACAGTGCACGCCAGCGGATCTTCAGGTGAGCGATGCCGTGTTCGACGAAGGCGCGGGTCGAGTTCACGTAGGAGTTCCAACCCCGCGTGCTCCGGTCGAGTATTTGCCCACGGCGGGTGCGACGGACAGGGACGCGGATGCCTGCGCCGGCGCCGGTGTACCCCTTATCAGCCAGCACCGGCAGTCCCCGCGCAGCTGTCGGGTACAGGGCCGGCAGTACGTGTCGACGGGCGGCGGCCAAGTCATGGGTACGACCTGGCTCGACCGGTGAGACCCACAACGGCCGCCCGTCGGGGTCGCACACGACCTGAATGTTGCCACCGTGGCGTTTGTGCTTGCCGGAGTACCAGCGATCCGGTCCTGCTCCGACGTCGTGAACTCGATCGGTAGCGATGAGGGTGCCGTCCAGCAGCAGGTGCTCGAAATCGTCCTGAGCAGCTTGGACGACGACCTCGTCCAAGCGCGGGGCTTCGGCCGCAACGACGTCCAGCGCCTCGTGTAGGTAGCGGTAGGCCGTGGACAGGCTGATGCCGTTGTCGCGGGCGAGGTCGGCGACTGCTGTGCGTTGGCGCATGAAACGCAGCAGTAGCACTGCTTGGTCGAAGCACCCCAGTACTCGTCGATGACGCCGGGTGCCGATCAAGGATCGGTGGATCGACAGGAGGCGGGCGATGCGTTGGGTGAGGTCGCGGGATACGTCGAGGCTGGCTCGGTAGGTGAGCACGTGGAGTCCTGATGGTTACGACGGGCGAGTTTGGTCCCCTGCATCCGCACCGGCTGGCCCCAGTGCGTTTCCGGATCTGTTGCCCTGCGCTCGAGCTATCGAGATAATCTCACGACACGGAATCGGGGTACGCGCTCGTATTCCAGGCATTTACAGGCTCAGCCGATGTTGCGGTCGAGCCAGACGCTGGTGTCCGGAGGCAGTTGATCGCCGTCGACGAAGCCGCTGGCGATGAGAGGGCGACCAGCCCCGACGAGGGACACGGGGCGGTCGGATAGGTTCACCACGCACCGGAAGGACTCGCCCCGGTCGAAGGTGAGCACTCCAGCGGCTGCCGGGCGCCAGGTGAGTCCTGGAACGTGCAAGTCGGGCAGGGAGCGGCGCAGGTGCAGGACGGCTCGGTAGAGCGAGAGCATGGAGCGAGGGTCCTGCTGCTGGACTTGAGCGCTGAACTGCGCCCACTGCTGCGGCTGGGGCAGCCATGGGTCGACCCCGGGGGGGGAGAACCCGAACGGGGGGTGCTGCCCAGCCCAGGGCAGGGGGACCCGGCAACCGTCGCGGCCTCGTGCGGTGCGCCCTGAGCGTTCCCATGTGGGGTCCTGCAGGAGTTCCTCGGGCAGGTCCTCGACCTCCGGCAAGCCGAGCTCTTCCCCCTGGTAAATGTATGCCGTTCCGGGCAGGGCCAGGGTGAGCAGCGCTGCAGCGCGTGCTCGGCGCACGCCCAGGCTTAGGTCGCTGGCTTCGGCGGTGTCGAAGCCCATGGTGGCCGCACCGCTGTGCCGGCGGCCGTAACGGGTGACGTGGCGGGTCTCGTCGTGGGTGGACAGCACCCAGGTGGCGGGCGCCTCGACAGGGGCCAGCGCGCTCAGCGTGCTGTCGATGGCGGAGCGCAGCGCATTCGCGTCCCAGGGGGCCTTGAGGTAGTCGAAGTTGAAGGCGGTGTGCATCTCGTCGGCGCGCAGGTAGCGCGCCAGCCGGTGCGCGCCAGCGACGACCGCCTCGGTGACGAACATCCGGTCCCCGGGGTATTCGTCGGCGACCTTGCGCCAGCGGCGCAGGATGTCGTGGACGGCGTCGACGTCCCAGTGAGGGCTGCCGACCCAGCGGTGGGACTCGAAGAGGGCACCGGGTGCGTGCCCCGCATCCGGCAGGCCGGGCACCTTGGCCATCGCGGGGGGGGGGGGGGGGGGGGGGGGGGGGGGGGGGGGGGGGGGGGGGGGGGGGGGGGGGGGGGGGGGGGCGGGGGGGGGGGGGGGGGCGCTGGAGCGCCTGGCGTGCGC
>NZ_JBJLSE010000166.1:0-3850 GCF_050871845.1 Kineococcus arenarius subsp. arenarius | reverse complement strand
TGATCTTGCACGGTTGAGTCCTCAACCGCGCAAGATCACCGCGGGAGGGGGGAGGGGTTCACCAGAGGCGGCGGCGGATGGCCGGCTCGAGCCCGAGCAGCTCCCCCACCCCCTGCTCCAGGGCGAGGGACCGGCCGAGGACCTCCCCGCGCCCCACCCCCACCACGGTCCAACCCCGGCGACGCAGGTCGGCCCGGCGGCGCTCGTCGTGCTCGCGCTGCCGCGCGGAGCCGTGGAACTCCTCCCCGTCGTACTCGACGGCGATGCGCCGGTCGGGCCACCCCGCGTCCAGTCGCCACGGCGCACGCCCGGCCCGAGGCACCTCGATCTGCGTGCGCACCCGGGGGAACCCGGCGTCGGCGAGGCGCAGGCGCAGCCACGACTCGCCCGGGGACTCCGCCCCCGCGTCGACGAGCGTCAGCAACCGGCGGGCTCTCGCCACACCGCGCTCCCCGGGCACCTCCTCCAGGCGGGAGAGCGCCGCACCGGGGTCCAGCAGCCCCATCCGCAGCGCACGGTCCAGCATGGCCAGAGCGAGCGGGGGGACCTCGTACCGCGCGGTGTCCAAGCAGGTGCGGAGCACGGAGGTGACGGGGACGGCCCCGTCGAGCTCGACGTCCCCGCGCAGCACCGCCTCGTAGCACCGCACACCGGGCCGCCGCAGCGGCGCACGCCCCGTTTCGACGACGCACTCCACGGGCAGGAGGTCCGGCTCTTCTCCCGGCATCGTCAGGTGGAAGCCGTGGCGGGCCGCTGCAGACCGGCGGGCGACGGCCGCACCGGGGGGAGCAGGATCGCGAGCGCAGCCGCACGGTCGCCGTGGGACAGGGGGTTCGCGAGTTCCGCAGCAGCGTCCCGACGACGCGCGGGCAGGGTGGTGGGCACCTGCGCACCGTGCAGCCCCACCCCGGCCACCGGGCCGGTGTCCACAGGACCCCGGTTCCGCAGCGCTCACCCACAGGCCCCGGGCGCTCCCGCCCAGCGGTGATCTTGCACCGTTGAGTGCTCAACAGTGCAAGATCACCGCTGGGCGGGGAGGGGGGTCAGGAGGGGGCGGCGAAGGGGGTGGAGTCCAGGGCACCGATGAGCTCGCGCATGGAGTCCTGCACCGCGACGGCACCGGCCTCGCGCAGTTCGCCCACCGAGTACCCGCCCGTGCGCAGCGCCACCGCCGGCAGGCCGGCCTTCACGGCGGCCTCGACGTCCCACGTGGAGTCGCCCAGCACGACGCCGGACGCGCCCTCGACGCGCTGCAGCGCAACCTGGAACAGGTCCGGGGCGGGCTTGGTCGCCTCCGCGTCGTCCGACGACGTCCACGCCTCGCACAGCTCGCGGGCGTCGAGCAGGTCGAGGAACGCGTCGACGTGCTTGCCCTTGCCGGAGGAGGCGAGCACGACCTTCCACCCGCGCCGGCCGAGCTCGGCGATCAGGTCGCGCGCGCCGTCGAACGGCTGGACCTCGGGCAGGAGGCGGTCGAACTCCTCCACCCACGCCTCGCGCGCGTCGTCGCCGTGGGCCTGCTCGAAGTCGTCGCCGGCGACCGAGGGCACGAGCTGGTCACCGCCCATGCCGATGGCGCGGTGGATGCGCCAGACCGGCACGGTCAGGTCGTACCGGCGGAACGCGCGGAACCAGGCGAGGGCGTGCTGGTAGTTGGTGTCGACGAGGGTGCCGTCGACGTCGAGCAGAGCGGTGTCGGCCATGCCCGTCCCGTACCCGCGGACGGGTGGTTCACGCGGCCACGTCCACGCAGAACAGCCTGCGGGGGTCCTGCAGCATCGCCGGCGGCTGCACGTCCGAGCGGGCCGCGCGCCCGCCCCACCGCACCCGCCGGCGGTGCCGGGCCTCGACGCCCTTGCGGCCGTCGAACTCGTACTCGCCCAGCACCTCGCCCAGCAGCAGGGCCTGCTCCTGCTCGACGGGCAGGGCCACCTCGTCACCGGGGGCGAGCTCGTGCACGAACGTGTCCAGCACCCGCAGGTCCTTGCCGGGCCGCTTGCCGGGGGTGACCTGCTTGAGCAGCTGCCGCAGGGTGGTGCCCTCCTCCGCGAGGCGCACGTCGACGTCGATGCCGGACTCGGTGCCGAGCCCGACGACGCCGTCGGTGAGGAACTCCGCCAGCACCTGCGGGGAGCCGGGGCGCACGACCCACACCAGCCTGCCCCCGGCGCGCGGGCGCGGTTCGAGGGAGGGCGGGTCGGGCCAGCGGTAGGGCAGGTCGTCGGGTTCGTCGTCGCCGAAGATCGGCCGGTAGGTCGCCGGGTCCTTGCGCAGCAGCGCCGAGCGGTGGCTGCGGTGCACGGCCTCGTCCCCGAGCCAGGGCGGCATGAGCCCCTCGGCGGCGAGCTCGGCCTGCGGTCGCCCGATCACCTCGGGGGCGAACTCGCCGATGAGGCGGCGGGTGGAGTCGGCGCGACCGGTGCGGGTCCACTCGTCGACGCAGGCGAGGCCGTAGGCGACGAGGGCGGGGGTGCAGCCGCGCCACATGCGCACCGCGGGGTGGTTCACCCAGCCGTAGTCGGGCAGTTCCAGGGCCCGCAGCACCTGCAGGGTCTCCACCCGCTGCTTGCCCAGCCGGGGCGCGTCGAGCACGGCCGCGGAGCGCGCGAAGTCGGCGTAGGGGAGGAACGTCTGCACGCCGTCCACCGTGGCGCGGCCACCGCCCCGGCGCCACCCCACCCCGACCCCGCGGTGATCTTGCGAGGTTGAACTCTCATTCGTGCAAGATCACCGCCGGGGAGGAGGGTGGGGAGCGGGACGTCAGTAGCCGGCGTCGACGTCCACGACGCCCACGAGGTCCTCCCCGGCGGCGAAGCGGCGAACGTTCTCCTCCACGCGGGCGGCCAGGCCGCCGGACTGCAGCTGCGGGGGGTTGGCGACGTGCGGGGTGATCAGGGCCCGCGGCTCGCTCCACAGCGGGTGGTCGTCGGGCAGCGGCTCGGGGTCGGTGACGTCGAGGGCGGCGCCGGCGATCGCACCGCGGGCGAGGGCGTCGACGAGGGCGTCGGTGTCGACGAGGGTGCCGCGGGCGATGTTCACCAGCCACCCGGAGGGGCCGAGGGCGGCGAGCTCCTCGGCGCCCACGAGGGCCTTCGTCTCGCTGGTGGCGGGTGCGGCCAGCACGACGTGGTCGGCGCGTCCCCACACCTCCCCGACGCGGTCGGCGGGCAGCGTCTCGGCGGCGCCGGGCACGTCGTGGCCGCGGCGCGTCACGGCGAGCACCGTGGCGCCGAGGGCGTTCAGCGCGGGGATCATCGCCCGGCCGATGCCACCGGCCCCGACGATCGCGACGGTGGAGCCGCGCAGGGTGCTCTGGGGCCCAGCGGCGGCGCGGTTGTCCCAGCTGCTCAGCCGGGCGGAGACGGCGAGGCCGCGCACCCCGGCCAGCAGCAGGGCGACGGCGTGCTCGGCGACGGCGTCGGAGTAGGCGCCGGCCGCGGACGTCCAGGTGCGGTCGCGGTCCACCCTGCCCGCGGCGAACCAGCTCTCGATGCCGGCGGAGGGCAACTGCACCCAGCGCACCGCGCCGGGCAGGTCCGGCAGGTCGTCGGGGCCCGCGGCCCACACCACGGCGTCGGCGTCGGCGAGGGCGGCGACGCGCCCGCCGGCGCGGCGCACGGCGTCCTCCAGGTCGTTCCGCTCACCGGGTCCGACGTGGACGGCCGGGGTGTCGGGCATGGCGCGCTCCTGCTCTGGCGGTGGGGTCGTGCGGACGCGATCCACCCTAGTGGTCAGCTCGGGAAGTTCTTGATCACCTGATCTGCACGTTTCGCTACTGGGCTGGTGATCAAGCACGCGGCATCGTCGGTGGCCGTGGGTACAACACTTCCGACGATGCCGCACACGGCGC
>NZ_JBJLSE010000165.1:0-3857 GCF_050871845.1 Kineococcus arenarius subsp. arenarius | reverse complement strand
CCTAGATCACGTGGCCCCCAGGGGCGACACCCCAAATATATTAGACTTTTCGGCCCCCCCCCCCCCGCCCCGGCGGGCCCGGCGGCGCGGCGGCCCCCCCCGGCGGGTGCCGCGGGCTCAGGCTGCGGCGCGGGGGGTGGCCGGCGCGGCGGGCTCGGCGCCGTCGGTCACGGCCGTGGCGGCGGCTTCCACGGTCTCCACGGCACCCGTGGCCCGCAGGCGGGCCAGGCGCCGCACCGCGGCGGCGCCCCAGGTCAGCGCCAGCAGCAGGGCGGCGACCGCCTCGGGCCAGCGCAGCGCCACGGCGGAGGCGGCGCTCGCCGCGAGCAGCGCGACGGCGAGGACGGCGTCGCCGATCCCGGTCCAGCGTCGGTCCACCACGACCTCCCTCGTCACGTGCGGGTGGTGCTCCTGCTCCTACCCCCACTGTACGTCGACAAACGGTTTTCGGTGCGCCGAAATCTCGTGCCGCCCGCGCGCCCGTCCCCGCGCGGGGACTCAGGTGGCAAGCTGACCCCGTGCTCCGCCCCGCCACCCCGGCCGCCGAGGACTGCCTGAAGGCGGTCTACGCCGCGGGGGAGTGGTCGGACGAGAAGATCACCCTGTCCAGGCTGGCCCAGGCCCTGGGCGTGTCGCCCTCCACCGCCTCCGAAGCCGTGCGCAAGCTCACCGACGCCGGGCTCCTGCGCCACGAGCGCTACGGCGGCGTGGAGCTCACCGACGCCGGGCTCGCCCAGGCCCTCGGCGTGGTGCGCCGCCACCGGCTCGTCGAGACCTTCCTCGTCGCCGACCTCGGCTACTCCTGGGACGAGGTCCACGAGGAGGCCGAGGTCCTCGAGCACGCCGTCTCCGACCGGATGCTCGACCGCCTCGACCGGCGCCTGGGCCACCCCGAACGCGACCCGCACGGCGACCCCATCCCGCGCCCGGACGGCACCGTCCCGCGCCCCGGGGCGCACAGCCTGGCCGACCTGCCCGAGGGCGCCGCCGGGTCGGTGGCCCGCATCTCCGACGCCGACCCCGACGTGCTGCGCTACTTCGCCGACCTCGGCATCGGCCTGGACCTGCGGGTGCGCGTCCTCAAGCGCCGGGAGTTCGCCGGCACCACCGTCGTGCGCCTGGGCGAGGGGCCCGGCGCGCGCGAGGTCGACCTCGGCGACCCGGCCGTGGCCGCGATCTGGGTCCTGCCCGCCCGGTGAGCGCGCACCCGCACGGCCCGGCGCACGAGCCGGCCCCCCGCCACGGCGCCGGCGACCCGGCGGGCTCGGTGCGCGACGCGCACGGTCGCCTGCAGGCCCCCAAGACCCGCGACGTCACCGTCGTGGGCAGCGTCAACGCCGACCTGGCCATCGCCCTGACCGCGCTGCCGCCCGCCGGGCAGACCGTCCGCGGCGCCGACGCCGTGCGCGGCCCGGGCGGCAAGGGCGCCAACCAGGCCGTCGCCGCCGCCCGGCTGGGCCGCAGCACCGCGATGGTCGCCGCCGTCGGCGACGACGCCGACGGCCGCGCGCTGCGCGCCGCGCTGGCCGCCGAGGGCGTGGACGTCGCGCACGTCACCGCGGTGGACGCGCCCACCGGCGTCGCCGTCGTCCTCGTGCACGGCGGGGAGTCCACGATCGTGCTGAGCCCCGGTGCCAACGACCACCTCGACGCCGCGCGCGTGCGGGCCGCCGCCGAGGTGGTCAGCGGCGCCCGCGCGGTGCTGCTGCAGTGCGAGGTGCCCGACGCCGCCCTGCTGGCCGCCGCCGGCCTGTGCACCGGGCTGCTCGTGCTCAACCCCGCCCCCGCGCGCCCGCTGCCGGCGGAGCTGCTGCGGCGCACCGACCTCCTGGTGCCCAACGCCGGCGAGCTGGCCGTCCTGGCCGGGCAGGACGTCGCCGCCGACGTCGACGGCCTGGTGCGCCAGGCGCGCGCGGTGCGCCCCGACGGCACCACGATCGTCACCCGCGGTGCGCTCGGCTGCGTCGTCGTCACCCCCGCCGGGGCCGCCGAGGTGCCCGCCGAGCCCGCCGACGCGGTGGACGCCACCGCCGCCGGCGACAGCTTCGCGGCAGCCGTCGTGGACGCCCTGCTGGGCGGGGCGGGGCTGGTGGACGCCGCGCGCTGGGCGGTGCGGGTGGCGGCGGTGACGGTGGCCCGGGCGGGGGCCGCCGCGTCGCTGCCGCGCCGCCAGGAGATCGAGCAGGACCAGACCGAGCAGGACCGGGACGAGCGGGAGGTGGCGCGGTGAGCGTCGGGTGGGGTTTCGTGGGCACGGGCGGCATCGCCCGCACGGTGGCGCGGGCGCTGGAGCTCGCCGACGGCGGGGAGCTCGTGGCGGTGTGCTCGCGCGGCGCTGACCGGGCTCGGGCCTTCGCCGACGAGCACGGCGCCGCGGGCGCGTACGACGACGTGGCGGCCCTCCTGGCCGACCCGGCCGTCGACGCGGTGTACGTGGCCACCACCCACCCGCAGCACCACGCGCCGGCCCGGGCGGCGCTGCTGGCCGGCACTCCCGTGCTGGTGGAGAAGCCGATGACCGTCACCGCCGCCGCCACCCGCGACCTGGTCGCCACCGCCCGCGAGCGCGGCGTGTTCTGCATGGAGGCGTACTGGACGCGGTTCCTGCCGCTGACGCGCGAGCTGCTGGACGTGGTGGCCTCCGGCGCGATCGGCGAGGTCCTGTCGGTGCACGCCGACCTGGGCTTCCCCGCGCCGGAGTCGGCGCGGCGCTTCCACGACCCCGCCATCGGCGGCGGCTCGCTGCTGGACCTGGGCCCCTACCCGGTCGGGCTGGCGCTGACGCTGCTGGGCACGCCCAGCGCGGTGCGGGCCGCGGGCTCGCTGACGCCGTCGGGCGTGGACCGGCAGGTGGCGCTGGCGCTGTCGTGGGAGTCCGGGGCGGTGGCGGCGCTGTCCACGACGATCGCCGCGCACGCCTCCTCGCGCGCCTGGATCGAGGGGGACGCGGGCTGGATCGACGTGGACGCGCCCCTGCACTCCGGCCGCCGCTTCACCGTGCACCGCCGGGGCGAGGGCGCCGGCGAGCCCGAGGTGCGTGAGAACCCCGTCGAGCACGGGCACCGGTTCATGCTGGAGCACGTGCACGAGTGCCTGGCGGCGGCGCGCACCGAGAGCCCGCTGGTGCCGCTGGACTTCTCGGTGGACCTGGCGGACGTGTTCGAGCAGGCGCTGCGGCAGGTGGGTGCGGCGCGCGCCGACGAGCTGGGCTGAGCGGCCGCCCCGCGGGTCCACCCGGACGCGCCACCCGGACGCGTCACCCGGACGGACGTTGCTCCGTCCGGGTGACGGGAGCTCAACCCGATCCCCGCCCTTGAGACACTCGACGTGACAGAACATCGACACCGAGTGAGCTGGAGGCGATCGTCGTGCGGATCGGATCGGTGACCACCCCCGTGGCGGTGCGCAGCACCGTCCGCCCCGAGGCGCTCGCGAACGTCACGCCCGTGCAGCGCATCACCCCGGACTACGTCCACGAGGACCCGCTGGACGAGCTGACGTTCTCCGACCGGACCCTCATCGCCCACCTGTACGGCCCCTCGCTCGACCTCGACGAGCTGGAGGGCACCCCCGTCGCGCAGCTCGCCGCGGAGATCAACCGCGAGCGCCGGGCCGGCACCGTGCCCGCCGAGCGGGACCTGACCGCCGACGACGTGCGCCGCATCATCGGCCGGCTCACCCTCACCAGCCCGCGCCCGGTGCCCGTGGACGTGCAGCTGCGCCTGATGACGTTCCTCGGCGCGGGCGGCGAGCGCCACCTCGACGTCGTGCTCTGACGTCCGCCGCCCCGCGTCCCCACCCCGGGGGGGGGGGGGGGGGGGGGGGGCGTGGAGGGGGTGGGGGGGGGGGGGGGGGGG
>NZ_JBJLSE010000164.1:0-4058 GCF_050871845.1 Kineococcus arenarius subsp. arenarius | reverse complement strand
CCGGGGGGCCCACCCCCCCCCCCCCGCCCCCCCGCCCGCGCAAGGACCCCCCCCCCCCCCCCCCGCGCCCCCCCCGCGCCCCCCCCCCCCCACCGCGGCGGTTCCGCCGCCTAGGATCGCGTCCGTGAGCACCGAGGCGAGCACCCCTGCCGGCAGCGGGACGGGTCTGCCGCGCGCCACCCCCGCTGCGCGCGGCGTCGACTCCCGCGGCGTGGCGGCGTTCCTGGACGCCGTCGAGGCCGCCGCCGGCGTGGAGCTGCACTCCCTGGCGGTGCTGCGCGGCGGGCACGTCGTGGCCGAGGGCTGGTGGGAGCCCTACGCGCCCGAGCTCCCGCACCTGCTGTACTCGGTGAGCAAGAGCTTCACCGCCACGGCCCTGGGCCTGGCGGTCGCCGAGGGCCTGGTGGACCTGGACGCTACCGTCCTGTCGTACTTCCCCGAGCTGGACGCCGACGTGACCGACGAGCGCTCGCGCTCGATCCGCGTGCGGCACGTGGCCGCCATGGCCAGCGGGCACACCGCCGAGACGCTGGGCGAGGCGAGCGCGGACCCCACCGGGGACGTGCTGCGCGGCTTCCTGCGGCTGCCGCCGCAGGGGGAGCCGGGCGAGGTGTTCGCCTACAACCAGCCCTGCACGTACGCCCTGGCCGCGATCGTCCAGCGGGTCACCGGCGGCACGCTGACGCAGTACCTGCGCCCGCGCGTGCTGGACCCGCTCGGCGTGGGGGAGACCGCCTGGGTGCGGGACGAGCGGGGCCGCGAGATCGGCTGGTCCGGGCTGCACGCGACGACGGACGCGCTGGCCGCGCTGGGCGAGCTGCACCTGCGGGGCGGGCGCTGGGGCGGGCGGCAGCTGCTGCCCGAGCAGTGGGTCGAGCAGGTCCGCCGGGCGCACGTCGCCACCGCCGCCGCACACCCCGACCCGGACTGGCAGCTGGGGTACGGCTACCAGTTCTGGGTGTCCCGGCACGGCTACCGCGCCGACGGCGCCTACGGCCAGTTCGCCCTGGTGCTGCCCGAGCAGGACGCCGTCGTGGCGATCACCGGTCAGAGCACCGCCACCCAGGTGCTGCTGGAGGCGGTGTGGGAGCACCTGCTGCCGGCGCTGTCGGCCCCGGACCTGCCGGGGGACGCCGCCGAGCACGACGCCGCGCTCGCCGCCCGCCTGGCCGCCCTGCGCCTGGACGCGCCGCAGGCGGTGGCCGCCTCCGGCGGGCCCGCGGGCGAGCCGGTGGAGGCCCGCCTGTCCCCGCTCCCCGGCAGCGCGCCCGCCACGCTGACGCGCGTGCTGCTGCAGCGCGACGCCGGGGGTGCCGGCTGGTCGGTCGTCCTGGAGGACTCCGGGCAGCGGCTGAGCGCCGCGCTGGGGGAGGGGTGGGTCACCACGGGTCCGCTGGCGACGGCCTGGGCCTGGACCGGCCCGGGGGCGCTGCGGGTGGACGTGGTGTTCGTGCACACCCCGCACCGCCTGCAGCTGCAGCTGGACCCGGCGGCCGGCGCGTTCCGCGGCACCTGGCGCACCGAACCGCTGCACGGGCCCCCGCTGGCGCGGTTGCGCGCCCCCCTGGTCCCCTGAGGCGTTCCGGTCGCGGTCCCCACCGGTGTGCTGCACCGTGGGCCGTTGCCCGCCCGACCCCCCACCGACCCCCGGAGCTGCGGTGATCGACTACCTGCGCGGCGATTCGGCCGCCGTGCTGGACGCCCTGACCGAGCACGTCGTCCTGTCGGTGGTGCCGCTCGTGATCGGGGTGCTGCTGGCGCTGCCCGTGGGGTACCTGGGCGTGCGGTTCCCGCGCGTGTACCAGCCCCTCATGGGCGTGTGGGGCGTCGTGTACGCGATCCCCTCCCTGGCGGTGTTCGTCACGCTGCCGTACCTGCTGGGCACCCGGATCCTGTCGCCGCTGAACGTGGTGGTGGCGCTGGCGGTGTACACGCTGGCGCTGATGGCCCGCACGGTCGCCGACGCGCTGCGCTCGGTGGACCCGGCGCTGACGGAGGCCGCCACGGCCATGGGCTACCGGCGCACGCGGCGCCTGGTGGAGGTGGAGCTGCCGCTGGCCCTGCCGGTGGTCCTGGCCGGGGCGCGGGTGGCGGCGGTCTCCAACATCAGCCTCGTCAGCGTCGGCGCCCTCATCGGTGTCGGCGGCCTGGGCGTCCTGTTCACGCGGGGGTTCCAGCTGGACTACCCGGAGCCGATCGTGGTCGGCATCCTCCTGACGCTGCTGCTGGCTGCCGTGGCCGACCTGCTGCTGGTGCTGCTGCAGCGCTGGGCCACGCCGTGGACGCGGCTGGCCGGGCGGAAGGGCTGAGACCGTGGAGGAGACCCCCTACCTGCTGGACCCCGCGCACTGGAGCGGCGACGGTTCCATCCCGCAGCTCGTGCTGGCCCACCTCGGGTACACGGGCTTGGCGCTGCTGGCCGGGTTCTGCATCGCCTTCCCGCTGGGCCTGCTCATCGGTCACACCGGCCGCGGCTCGTTCCTGGCCATCAACGCGGGCAACGCCGGGCGCGCCCTGCCGACGCTGGGGCTGCTCATGCTGCTGGTCACCCTCATGGGCCTGGGTGTGCTGCCGGTGCTCATCGCCCTGGTGGTCCTCGTGATCCCCCCGATCCTCACCTCCACCTACGCCGGGCTGCGCTCGGTCGACCGCGCCGCCGTGGACGCCGCGCGCGGCATGGGCATGCGCCCTCTGCAGGTGCTGTTCGGCGTGGAGGTGCCCATGGCGCTGCCGGTGCTGTTCAGCGGTCTGCGCGCGGCGACGCTGCAGGTGGTGTCCACGGCGACGGTCGCCGCCGCCGTGAGCCTGTCCGGACTGGGGCGCCTGCTCATCGACGGCCTGGCCGTCAACGACTACGGTCGCGTGCTCGCCGGTGCCGTCGTGGTGGCGGTGCTGGCGATCCTCCTGGACCTGCTGCTGGCCCTGGTGCAGCGGGCCGTCGTCTCACCGGGGATCACCGGCCGCGGCTCGTACCGCGCCCGTGGCCGGCGCCGCCGCACCAGCCCCGACCAGTCCCGCCTCGACGCCGACCTGGCGTGAGCACCGAACGGAAGGCACCACCCATGGATCGCAGAACCCTGCTGACGACCGTCCTGGCCTCGGGCGGCGTCCTGAGCCTGGCCGCCTGCGGGGCGGGGGAGGACCCGCTGGCTGCCGATCCCGGCGGTGAGGGCACCGCGACGTCCGCGCTGGTGGTCGGGTCGGCGAACTTCCCCGAGAACGAGCTGCTGGCGGAGATGTACGCGCAGGTGCTGGAGGCGGCCGGCACCGAGGTGGAGCGCAACTTCGGCATCGGCTCGCGCGAGGTGTACCTGCGCGCGCTGCAGGACGGCTCGATCGACCTGATCCCCGAGTACAACGGTGCCCTACTCGCGGCCGTCTCGGACGGCGGCGTCCCCGAGGACGTCAGCACCCCGGAGGAGGTGCACGAAGCGCTGGAGCAGGCGCTGCCGGACGGTCTGACGGTCCTGGAGCAGTCCGAGGCCCAGAACAAGGACAGCCTGACGGTCACCCGGGCCACCGCCGAGCAGTACGGCCTGACGAGCATCGCGGACCTGGCCCCGGTGGCGGGTCAGCTCGTGGCGGGCGGCGCGCCGGAGTTCGCCGAGCGGTACCAGGGTCTGGTGGGCCTGGAGGAGGTGTACGGGGTGGAGTTCGCCGAGTACCGCTCGCTGGACGTCGGCGGCCCGCTGACCGTGCAGGCGCTGCTGGACGGCGACGTGCAGGTCGCCAACCTCTTCACGACCGACTCCTCGATCGAGACCAACGACCTCGTCGTGCTGGAGGACCCGCAGGACCTGTTCCTGGCCGAGAACGTGGTGCCGCTGATCAACGCCGCGCGCAGCAACGCGCAGATCGCCGCCGCGCTGAACGCCTTCTCGGAGACGCTGACCACCGAGAAGCTCACCGAGTACCTGGCGCGGGTGCAGGTCGGCAGGGAACCGGTCGCGGACGTCGCGCGCGCCTACCTCCAGGCCAACCCGGTCGAGCCGGCAGCGAGCTGACCCGGCCCCGGCGGCGCACGACGACGGCCGGCCACCCGAGCGGGTGGCCGGCCG
>NZ_JBJLSE010000163.1:0-4189 GCF_050871845.1 Kineococcus arenarius subsp. arenarius | reverse complement strand
CACGCCCGCGTGAGCCCAGGACCCCTGCGGCGTGCGCGGCCGGGCCGCACAGCCCCGGCCGCGGCACGGCTGGAGCCGGCGGCCGGCGGTGTCAGCCGGCGAGCTCCGCGCGCAGCGCGGCGTGCAGGGCACCGGGCGCGGCGAGCACGCCGTCCGCTCCGGCGGGCCCGCCGTCGAAGCCGGTGACCGCGGCTCCCGCCTCGCTGGCCACCAGCCCCCCGGCGGCCATGTCCCAGGGCTTCAGCCCGCGCTCGTAGTAGGCGTCCAGGCGGCCCGCCCCCACCCAGCACAGGTCCAGCGCGGCGCTGCCGATGCGCCGCACGTCCCGCACGCGCGGCAGCAGGCGCGCCAGCACCGCGGCCTGCTCGGCGCGGCGCACCGGGTCGTAGCCGAACCCGGTGCCCACCAGCGCCCGGTCCAGCGCCACCTCCCCCGGCACGCGCAGCACCCGCTCGCGCTCGCCGTCGCGCAGGCTCGCGCCCTGCCCGAGGGCGGCGCTCCACACCTCGCCGGCGGTGGGGTCGTGCACGCAGCCGGCCAGCACGGTCCAGGTGGAGGGGTCGGGGCGCTGCACGCCGCGCCCGGGGTCGACGACGCAGGCGACGCTCACGGCGTAGGCGCGCAGCCCGTACAGGTAGTTCACGGTGCCGTCCACGGGGTCGACCACCCAGGTCACCCCGGAGGTGCCCGGGTGGTGCCCGCCCTCCTCGCCGAGGAAGCCGTCCTGCGGGCGCGCACGCCGGAGCACCTCGCGCAGCAGCCGCTCGGAGGCGGTGTCCATGGCCGTCACCACGTCCGTGGGGGTGGACTTGGTGGCCGCCACCTCCACCCGGTCGGGGCGCCCGGTGCGCACCAGTTCGCCGGCCGCGGCGGCGGCCTCGACGGCCACCCGCCGCAGCGCGGCGACCTCCTCGGCCCCCGGCGGCGGAGCGGTGCCGCCGCTCACGCCGGCGCCGGGGCGCGGTAGTCCTCACCCGTGGCGGCGGGCAGGTCGGCGCGCAGGTTGCGGCAGCAGTCCACGGGGCAGACGGTGTGCGAGGGCCCCAGGGCGCCGGTCGCGGGCTGCTCGGGGCGTTCCCCGCGCGCCTGGGCCGCCCGCTCCTGGACGAGGTCGACCAGGCCGGCGACGAACGCGGCGTGGGCCCCCACCGTGGCGGCCCGCGCGAACGGCAGGCCGACCTCCCCGGCGGTCTCGGCGGCCTCGGTGTCGAGGTCGAACTTGACCTCCATGTGGTCGCTGACGAACCCGATGGGCGCCACGACCGCACCGGGCACGCCCTGCTCGCGCAGCGCGCGCAGGTGGTCGTTGACGTCCGGCTCCAGCCACGGCTGGCTGGGCGGCCCGGAGCGCGAGCAGTACGCCAGGTCCCAGGCGATCTCGCCGCCGCGCGCGGCACCCGCGCGCCGGGCCACCTCGGCGGCCACGTCGAGGTGCTGGCGCACGTAGGCGCCGCCGTCGCGGCCCGAGACGTCGTTCATGGCGTCGGGGATGGAGTGGGTGACGAACACCACCCGCGAGCCCTCCGGCACCGAGCCCAGGGCGTCGACGACGGCCTGCGCGTTCACCTCGGTGAACGCGGGGTGGTTGAAGTAGTGGCGGATCTTGTCGAACTCGATCTCGCGCCCCTCGGCGGCCAGGACCTGCGCGGTGCGGGCGAGGTCCTCGCGGTACTGCCGGCAGCTGGAGTAGGAGGAGTACGCGCTGGTGAAGACGACCAGGACCCGGCGCGCTCCCGCCTCGTGCGCCTCGCGCAGCACGTCGGTGGCGTACGGTTCCCAGTTGCGGTTGCCCCACAGCAGCGGCAGGTCCGCGAGCCCGCGGGAGTCCAGCTCGGTGCGCAACTGCGCGAGCAGGGCGCGGTTCTGGTCGTTGATGGGGCTCTTGCCGCCGAAGTGCAGGTAGTGCTCGGCGACGGCCTCGAGCCGCTCGCGCGGGATGCCGCGCCCGCGGGTGACGTTCTCGAGGAACGGCATGACGTCCTCGGGGCCCTCCGGGCCCCCGAAGGACAGCAGCAGGACGGCGTCGTACGGACGCGCGGAGGATGTCGCAGCGCTCACCGGCCCATCATCCCCGCTGCCGGGGGCCCCGCCCGCCGGGGGTGGGACGCACCGCGCGAGGACGCGCACCGCGGTGGCTCGCGGTCGCGGTGCGCGGGCGCACGGTGAGCACCGGTGGTGCCGTCAGGTGAACGGGACGCGGCCCAGGTGGCAGAGTGCGTGCAGCGCCCGGCCCGTCCGGTCGCGACGCCGCAGACCACACCGCTGGGAGGACGCCCTCATGCAGGACCTGAGGCTCGTCGGGGTCCACGACGACGGCGAGCACGTGGTGCTCGTCGCCGCCGACGGAGCGCGCTACCGGCTGCGGGTGGACGAGGCCCTGCGGGCCGCGGTGCGCCGCGACCGCGCCCGCCTGGGACAGCTGCAGATCCAGATGGAGTCCCAGCTGCGCCCGCGCGACATCCAGGCCCGCATCCGGGCCGGGGAGTCCGCCGAGGAGGTCGCCGAGTCCGGCGGGCTGCCCCTGGACCGGGTGCGCCGCTACGAGGGGCCGGTGCTGGCCGAACGGGCCCACGTCGCCGGCCTGGCCCGGCGCACCGCCTACGGGCGCTCGGGCGGCAACGGCAGCCTGGAGGAGCTGGTGGTCACCCGGCTCAGCGCCCGCGCGGTGGACCCCGAGGGCGCCCGGTGGGACGCCTGGCGCGAGGAGGACGGCGACTGGACCGTGCAGGTCGAGTTCGTCGCCGGCGGGCGCGGCCGCCTGGCCCGCTGGTCCTTCGACCCCGCGTCGCGGGCGCTGACCGCCACCGACGACGAGGCCCGCTGGCTGAGCGAGGAGGAGCCCCCCGACGCCGGCCCCCTGCCCGCGCGGCGGCTGGTGAGCGTGGCCGGCGAGGCTCCCCGCACCGGCGCCGAGCGGGTGTACGACGTCGAGGCCGACGGCGGGGTGCGCACCGCGGAGCGGGGCGGCCGCTCCCAGCGCCCCGGCCCCGGCGAGGTGGCCCCCGGGCTGCTGGACGCCCTGGACGCCCAGCGCGGCGTGCGCGGCGAGCCCCAGCCCGCGGCGGAGTCCGGCGAGGCGGCGCCTCGGGTGGACGCCCTGCTGGCCGACCCCCCGCCCGCCCACCCGGCGGCGTCCGCGCCCCACGAGCACGAGGACCGCACGGTGCTGCCGCCCCCGCGCCCGGCGGGTGCGCGGACGGGTCCGCAGGAGCACGGTGAGGTCGCCGCGGACCCGCCCGGGGAGGTCCCGGACGACGCCGGCGGGAACGCCCCGGCGCTGGAGGACGCGGCGGCGGGAGCGGTGCCGGCCGAGGAGCCGGGCGAGGCGTCGGGCGCGGTCGCGGACGGAGCCCTCGAGGCCACCGGTGCCCCGGAGGGCCCCGGGGGCGCGCAGGCACCGGCCGGCGGGCAGGGCGCCACGGAACCGGAGGACCCCGAGACCGGCGCTCAGGCGCCGGAGCGTCCCGCCCCGCGGCGCCGCAACCGCTCCGCCCGCCGCCAGGCGGGCGGCGCAGCGGGAGCCGGCAAGCGCGCCAGCGTTCCCAGTTGGGACGAGATCATGTTCGGCGCGAAGAAGGAGTGAGAGCGCGCCGGTGGCGCGGCGCGGGTGCCACCGGACGCGACGGGGCCCCGCGCGGCGAACCGCACGGGGCCCCGTGGTCCTGCACCTGCTCGATCGTCAGTCCACTCCCGCGGCGCGGGGCGAGCGGTCGGCCACCTGCTCGACGGCCACCTGCTCGGTGCGCAGCACGGCCTGCACGGCCTCCTCGCCCCCGACCTGACGGACGCTGACGCGCACCACCTCGGTGGGCTCCACGCGCAGCGAGACGACGGGGACCTCCTCGTGCAGGACGATCTCCAGCGGTTCCTCGGGCGCAGCACCCGCAGGGGCGTACCCCTCCGGGTCGTCCGCGTCGAACGGCTCGCGCTCCACCACGAGCCGCTCGACGCGGACCGGGACCTGCACCGTGCGGACCTCGGAGACCACGCTCTTGCGGATGCGCACGCGCTCGCTGGGCACGCGCACCCGCTCCACGCGCAGTTCCTCGGCCGAGCGGAGGACCTCGGCGCGGTCCTCGCTCAGGAGCGGTCGCGCTTCGTGGTGGCCTCCTGGCCGGCGTCGAGGTCGATGTGCTCCTCGCGCACCTCGGCGGAGACGGTCTGCTCCTCCTGCACCGTCTGCGTCCCC
>NZ_JBJLSE010000162.1:0-4239 GCF_050871845.1 Kineococcus arenarius subsp. arenarius | reverse complement strand
CCCCTGACCTGCGCTTCCGCAGGTCAGGGGCCCTCCTCCCGTGGGGTGAGTGACGGGACTTGAACCCGCGACTTCCTGGACCACAACCAGGTGCTCTACCAGCTGAGCTACACCCACCACGTGACGTCGTGCGGGGCACGGCGTGACGCGCTGAGCATACACGCCGCGCGGCGCCCGCCCCGAACGCCGCGGGGCGCCGCTGGGCCGTGCGGGCCTGCGGCTCAGGCCTCCGGGGTCGGCTCCGGCTCCGGCTCCGGCTTCAGCTCCAGGCGCTGCCCGGCGGCCTTGGCCGTGTCCGAGTCCGGCCCGGGCTGCGGCACGAACAGCACCTCCCGGTAGTACTTCAGCTCCTGGATGCTCTCGCGGATGTCCGCGAGCGCCCGGTGCCCGCCGTGCTTGCGGGGGGTGTGGAAGTACACCCGCGGGAACCAGCGCCGCGCCAGCTCCTTGACGGAGGAGACGTCGATGAGCCGGTAGTGCAGGTGCTCGGTCAGGCGCGGCATGTCCCGGGCCAGGAACGCGCGGTCGGTGTGCACCGAGCTGCCCGCCAGGGGCGCCTTGCGCGGTTCGGGCACCCACCGGCGCACGTACTCCAGGACCTCGTCCTCCGCCTCGGCCAGGGTCCGCCCCGCCGGCAGCTCGGCCAGCAGGCCCGAGGAGGTGTGCATGTCCACCACGACGCGGTCCATGCCTTCCAGCGCCTCCTGCGGCGGCTTGACCACCACGTCCACGCCGTCCCCGAGGACGTTGAGGTCGGCGTCGGTGACGAGGACGGCCACTTCCACGAGGGCGTCGCGACCCAGGTCCAGCCCGGTCATCTCGCAGTCGATCCACACGATGCGGTCCTGGACGCGGTCGCCGGTCCCGGCCGGCGTTGAGCTGCTCACCCGCCCAGCGTAGTCAGCGGGCCCGCGGGCTCGCGGCTACGCTCGCGGGGTGCCGGCGGACCCCCCCAGCAGCACCGCGGTGGCGCTCGCGCCCCGGCGCTCCCTGCTGGTGCTCACCGTCGCCGTCCTGCTGGTGTGCGGGGGGCTCAGCTTCGGGGCCGTCACCGCCGAGGTCGGGCTCTCCGGGGCGCTGCCCGCCCTGGCCCTGGCCGCCGTCCCCGTGGGGCCCGTGCTGGCCGCCGTGATGTGGCTGGACCGCCACGAGGCCGAGCCCCCGCACCTGCTGGCCTTCGCCTTCGGCTGGGGGGCGTGCGTGGCCAGCCTGGGCGCCCTGGTGCTCAACTCCCTGTCCTCGCGCCTGCTGGACCGCGCCGTCGGCGACGTGACGAACACCTCCGTGCTCGTGGCGCCCGTCGTGGAGGAGGTCCTCAAGGGCCTGGGCGTCCTGCTGGTGCTGCTCAAGCAGCGCCGGCAGTTCGACGGCGTGGTCGACGGCATCGTGTACGCCGCGTTCGTGGGGGTGGGCTTCGCCTACCTGGAGAACGTCCTGTACCTGGGCCGCGCCCTCGGCGACGGCGAACCCGCCTCGCTGGTCGCGGTCTTCGTGCTGCGCTGCCTGGTCTCGCCGTTCGCGCACCCGCTGTTCACCATGGCCGTCGGGGTGGGCCTGGGGCTGGCGGCCGGGCGCGGGCCGCTGCCGGCGCGGGTCGGGGCGCCGGTGGCCGGGCTCGTGCTGGCCGTCGGGCTGCACTCGCTGTGGAACGCCAGCGCCGGGGCGGGCGTGACGGTGTTCGTCGAGCTGTACCTGCTGCTGCAGGTGCCGGTGTTCGTCGCCGCGCTGGGCGTGGCCCTGGCGGCCCGGGCGCGCGAGGCGCGCCTGGTCGGGCGCTCCCTGCAGGTGTACGTGCGCACCGGCTGGCTCCTGCCGGAGGAGGTGCGCGTGCTGTCCTCGCCGCGCGCGCGCCGCTCGGCCCGCCTGGCCGCCCGCGACGCCGGCGGGCGCCCGGCCGCCGGTGCCGTGCGCGACTTCCAGGAGACCGCCACCGCGCTGGCCTTCCGCCGCGACCGGGTGCGCCGCGGCACCGACCCCGGCTCGCCGGAGGAGGAGCTGGCGCTGCTGCAGCGGCTGTCCGTGGAGCGGGCCCGCGTGCTGGCGCTGCTGCCCCCGCCCCCCGCCCCGGCGCGGCCGGCGCAGGGGTGGTGAGAGGCGTCTCACGTGTGACGTGGGGCACCGTGCGGCCTCCCCGGCGGCGGTGCGCTCCTGCGAGGCCGTAACCTTCCAGGGTCGATGGAGCCGCACGAGAGACGAGGGTGAGTCCGTTGCCCGCTGCGAACCGGTACGACGCCGTTCTCATCGGGGGCGGGGTCATGAGCGCTACGCTCGCCACCGTCCTCGCCGAGCTGGAACCCGACTGGTCGATCCTCGTGCTGGAGAAGCTCGACGCCATCGGCGCCGAGAGCTCCGACGCCTGGAACAACGCCGGCACCGGCCACTCGGCGCTGTGCGAGCTGAACTACACCCCGGCCCGGCCCGACGGCACCGTGGACATCACCAAGGCCGTCGCGATCAACGAGCAGTTCCAGGTGAGCCGGCAGTTCTGGGCCCACCTGGTCGAGACGGGCGTGCTGGCCGACCCGGGGTCCTTCATCAACCCCGTCGCCCACATGAGCTTCGTGCGTTCGCGCGACGTGGAGTTCCTGCGGGCCCGCCACGAGGCGCTGTCGCAGCACCCCCTGTTCGCCGGCATGGAGTGGTCCACCGACCACGCCGAGATCGGGCGCTGGGCGCCGCTGCTGATGGCCGGGCGCGACCCCGGCGAGCGGGTGGCGGCCACCCGCTCCGCCGCCGGCACCGACGTGGACTTCGGCGCCCTGACCCGCTCGCTGCTGACCGGCGCGGCCGGCCGCGGCGTGGAGCTGCTCACCGGCCACGCCGTCTCGGACCTGACCCGGCGCGGGTCGGGGTGGACGGTGAAGGGCACCGCCACCGGCGGCGGCTCCTTCGAGGTCGCCACCCCCTTCGTGTTCGTCGGTGCCGGCGGGGGAGCGCTGCACCTGCTGCAGCGCAGCGGGATCCCCGAGGGCAAGGGGTTCGGCGGCTTCCCCGTCAGCGGGCAGTGGCTGCGCTGCACCCGGCCCGAGGTCGTCGAGCAGCACGCCGCGAAGGTCTACGGGCAGGCGGAGGTCGGCGCTCCGCCGATGTCCGTGCCGCACCTGGACACCCGCGTCATGGACGGCCGCCGCTCGCTGATGTTCGGGCCCTACGCCGGGTTCTCCCCCCGGTTCCTGAAGAAGGGCTCGCTGCTGGACCTGCCGCTGTCGGTGAAGCCGGACAACCTGCTGCCGATGCTCGCCGTGGCCCGCGACAACGTGCCGCTGATGACCTACCTCGCCAAGCAGCTCGCGCAGTCCACGGAGCAGCGGATCGAGGCGCTGAAGGTGTTCTACCCCGACGCCCGCTCCGAGGACTGGGAGCTGCTGACCGCCGGGCAGCGCGTGCAGGTCATCAAGAAGGGCCCGCGCGGCGGCGTGCTGCAGTTCGGCACCGAGCTCGTCAACGCCGCCGACGGCTCCGTCGCCGCGCTGCTGGGCGCGTCCCCGGGTGCCTCCACCGCCGTGGACGTCGTGCTGCGGCTGCTGCGGCAGTGCTTCCCGGCGCACCAGGACGCCTGGCGCGAGCGCCTCGTCGGCATGGTGCCCTCCTACGGGCGCCCGCTGTCCGACGACCCCGACCTGCTCGTCAAGACGCTGGCGCGCACCGCCGACGCGCTGCACCTGGCCGCCTGAGCCGCGCCGTCGCGGTGCGCCACGGGCTGCTGCCCTCCCCGCTGGGGGAGCTGACCGTCGCGCGGGACGAGCACGGTCTCGTGGGGGTCTGGTACCCCGACCACCGCGGCGGGCGCCCGGCCGACCTGGGCGAGCGCGACGACGACGCCTTCGCCGACGTCGCCGCCCAGCTGGCGGAGTACTTCACCGGGCGCCGCACCGCGTTCGACCTGCCGCTGGCCCCGCGCGGGGACGCCTTCGAGACGCGCGTGCGGGCGGTGCTGCTCGAGATCCCGTACGGCGCCACGCGCAGCTACGGCGAGCTGGCCCGTGCCCTGGGCGGGCCGGGGTACGCGCAGGCCGTGGGTGCCGCCAACGGGCGCAACTCGCTGTCGGTGGTGGTGCCCTGCCACCGGGTCGTCGGCGCGGACGGCGCCCTGACGGGCTACGCGGGCGGGCTGTGGCGCAAGCGGTTCCTGCTGTCCCTGGAGGAACCCGCCGCCGACGACGCCGGCCGCCTCTTCTGACCCCTCCCACCCCCTCCGGACCCTCGGTGATCAAGGAAGTTGCAACTTCCTTGATCACC
>NZ_JBJLSE010000161.1:0-4344 GCF_050871845.1 Kineococcus arenarius subsp. arenarius | reverse complement strand
CGTGCCCCCTCCCCGGGCGGGGAGGGGGCACGACCCCTGCGGTCGTGGGCTCAGGCGGGCGTGCAGCTGGTCCGCGGAGCGGGGACGGTGAGGTCGATCACGCGGTCGGGGGCTCCGCCGGGTCCCTCGCCGGCCTGCTCGGCCAGGTAGGCCACGGTGTCGGGCAGGGCGACGTCGTGGGCGGCGGCCAGGTCGACCAGGCTCTCGAGCTCGCCGCGGTGCGCAGCGGCGAGCTCCTCCTCGCCGGCGGCGGTGGCGGACTCGATGGTGGCGCGCGTCTGCTGGACGCGCTCGGACAACCCCGCCACGAAGGCGGGTGGGGCGCAGCGGGCGGTCTCGCCGTCGGGGACGGACGTCGTCGTCTCGCTGGGACGCGGATCCTGCGCGGACACGGCACCTCCTGGGAGCTCTGGGCGCCCGGCAGCCGCACGGCGCACGTGCGCGGGCGGGCCTGCCGGTCGGCGGGGACGGGCGCACACTACGGGCCGTCGGAGCCCGCTCCAACTCCTCCGGTGTCGCTGTGGACGGCGGGTGCCGCGCCGCGGCGGCGGCGGACTCAGCCGTCCGGCCCCCGCGCGACTGCCCTGAGTGGCCGTCGGCGACGCGCCGTGACCCACCCCGGTTCGTGGTGCGCGCCGCGGTAGGTCATGATGCGTGCTCGCCTCGTAGAGAAGGGCACCGTCGAGCGGATGCCGGGGGCGCGGGCATCATTCGGGGCCGTGCTGCGTTGAGCCGGCCGCAGGACCACAGGAACACGGAGTGAGGCAGGGTCATGGCGACCGATTACGACGCACCGCGCAAGAACGACGACGAGCTCAACGAGGACTCCATCGAGGAGCTGAAGGCCCGCCGCACGGACAAGAGCTCGGGCACCGTCGACGAGGACGAGACGGAGGCCGCGGAGGGGTTCGAGCTGCCCGGCGCGGACCTGTCCAACGAGGAGCTGTCGGTGCGGGTCCTCCCGCGCCAGCAGGACGAGTTCACGTGCACCAGCTGCTTCCTGGTGGTGCACCGCAGCCAGCTGCACGACACCGGTGACGGCCGCGTCGTGTGCAACGACTGCGCCGCCTGAGGGGTGGCGGCCGCCCTCAGCGGCCGCGGGCGATCGCGTCCGCGAGCTGCTGGGGGTGGCGGGTGGAGACCACCCAGTAGGGGGTCGGGTCGGCCGGGTCGTCCAAGTGGACGCGCACGGCCCCCGGCACCCAGGAGCGGATCGCCAGGTGCGCCCGGGCGTCGAGCTGCGGACCCAGCGCGGCACGCCGTTGCGCAGGGGTGATGACCTCGACCTCGCGCACCACCCGCAGCGGCAGCCGGGCCCGGCCCGCGCGCAGCTGCCCGCCGGCGACCTCGACGGTGGAGGACAGGCTCCAGAGCACGGCCACGGCCAGCGCCGCGCCCAGCAGGCCGCCGGCCAGCGCGCCGCGGCCGCCCAGGACCGGCAGGGCGATGAGCGCTCCGCCGGCGACCGCGGGCAGCCACGACAGCCACGTCGTCGCCGCGGGCCACCAGCGCTCGCGCCACACCGCCGTCCCCGGGGCGGCCGGTCCCGCCGGCTCGCCGTCGGCCCGTGCGGGGGTGCGGTGACCGGGGGCGCTGCTCACGTCGTCAGGATCTCACGCACCCGCGCCACCCGGTGCCCGGCGCCGCACGGGGGCGGCCGGTAGGGTCCACGCCCGTGAGCCACGTCGCAGCAGCCGAGCCCGGGACCGCCCTCGAGGTGGCGACGGTGCTGGCCGACCCCGCCGCGCTGCCCACCTACGCGCACCCCGGTGACGCGGGCGCCGACCTGACCACCCGCGTCGACGTCGTCGTCGGCCCGGGCGAGCGGGTGACGGTGCCGACGGGCGTGTCCGTCGCGCTGCCGGAGGGGTACGCCGCCTTCGTCGTGCCGCGCTCGGGCCTGGCGGCGCGCCGGGGCCTGACCACCCTGAACGCCCCCGGCACCGTCGACGCCGGCTACCGCGGGGAGATCCGCGTCACGCTGCACAACACCGACCTGCGCGAGGCCGTGGAGCTGCGCGCCGGCGACCGGGTGGCCCAGCTGGTCGTGCAGCGCGTGGAGCGGGTCCGCTTCGTGCCCGTGCACGAGCTGCCGGCGTCCGCGCGCGGGGAGGGCGGGCACGGCTCGACGGGCGGCTCGCAGGCGCTGACGGGCGCGCACCAGCACACAGACCAGGGCACCACCACCGGGGAGGGACGACTGTGAGCCTGTTCCGCCGCAAGCGTGCGAAGGACACCGAGGGCACGAGCACCGCCGAGGGCACGAGCACCGCCGAGGAGACGAGCACCACCGGGGGGACGAGCACCACCGAGGAGACGAGCCCCGCCGGGGGCGGGGACGCCGGGGCGGGCGCCGTCGAGGTGGGTGGCCCCGGGGACGCCGCCGCGGCCGCTGGACCGGCCGTGGCACCGGACCGCTCCCGCGGCCCCTTCGACTCCTCCGAGGTGCCCGACGAGGACGGCCGCCTGCCGCTGGGCGGGCTGCGGCTGGCCGGGCGGGAGGGCATGGAGCTGCGCTTCGAGGTGGAGGAGGCCAGCCAGCGCGTGATCGCCGTCACCGTGGCCGTGGCCGGCTCCGCCGTGCAGCTGCAGGTCTTCGCCGCGCCCCGCACCGCGGGCGTGTGGGACGAGATCCGCGGCGAGATCGCCGCGGCCGTGGCCGCCCAGGGCGGCACGGTCGAGGAGCGCCCGGGCCCCTTCGGCGCCGAGCTGCTCTCGCGGCTGCCGGTGCGCACCGGCGACGGGCGCACCGCCCACCAGCCGACCCGCTTCGTGGGCGTGGACGGGCCCCGCTGGTTCCTGCGGGCCGTCTTCTCCGGAGCGGCGGCGCACGACGCGCAGGCCGCCCGGCCGCTGGAGGACGTCGTGCGCGACGTCGTCGTGGTGCGCGGCCCCGACGCCATGGCCCCGCGTGAGCTGATCCCCCTGGCGCTGCCCAAGGCCCGCCCCCAGCAGGCCCCGGCCGAGTCCGGGGAGCCGGCCGGTGAGGGCGGCGCGGCGAGCGGCCGCGACGACCTCGACCCGTTCAAGCGCGGCCCCGAGATCACCGAGGTGCGCTGATCCGGTGGCCCGGCGCGCCCTGCCGGGGCCTCCACCCGGGTGGCCGGGGCGGACCGGGTCACCGGGAGCGCCGGAGGGTCCTACGCTGTTCCCCGTGTCGAAGTCGTCGGTGCTGAGCACGCCCCTGTGGCGGCGCGCGCTGCAGCGTTTCACCGCTTCCGAGTCGGACCTGGCGGCCGAGGAGGCGCAGCAGGAGGCCGTGCGCCAGGGTGGGACGCCCTGCCGGGCGATCCCGAACCGCACGCGCGCCTGCGTGTGCGGAACCCTCCGCTCGGTCACCCTGCGCCCCCGTGGCGGGGTGCAGGCCCTGGAGGCCGAGCTGTTCGACGGCACCGGGTCGGTGTCGCTGGTGTGGCTGGGCCGGCGCAGCATCGCCGGTGTCGAGCCCGGCCGGCGCGTCAAGGCGCGCGGCCTGGTCGCCGACGACGACGGCCAGCGGGTCATCTTCAACCCCGGCTACGAGCTGCTGTGCTCCGAGAGCCCGTGACGCCCGGCCCCGACCCCGCCCCCGACGCGGTCCCGGAGACCGTGGAGGAGCTCGTGCGCCGGCGACTGTCGGTGGCCCTGGGCGGGTGGCGGGGGCTGCTGGACTCCGCGGCCCCGGCGCTGGCCTTCCTGGTCGGCTGGATCGCGACCTCCGACGTGCTGGTCTCCGTCGGTGCCTCGGTGGCCGTGCTGCTGGTGGCCCTGGTCGCGCGGATCGCGCGGCGCGAGACCGTCCAGCACGCCGTCGGGGGCATCCTCACCACCGCCGTCGCCGCGTTCATCGCCTCGCGCACGGGCCGCGCGGAGGACGTGTTCCTGCCGGGGATCCTGCTCAACGCCGCCCTCGCGGTCGTCTTCGCCGCCTCCATGGCGGCGCGCTGGCCGGTCGTGGGTTTCCTCGTGGGCGCGGTCACCGAGGACCCCGCGGGCTGGCGCCGCGACCGCGGCGTGGTCGCGCTGTGCCAGAAGCTCACCGGTCTGCTCCTGGCGGGCTACGTGGTGCGCGTGGCGGTGCAGCTCCCGCTGTACCTGGCGGGGGAGACGACCGCGCTGGCGGTGAGCAAGCTGGTGCTGGGCTGGCCCCTGCTGGTGCTGGGGGTGCTCGTCGCCGGCGCGCTGCTCCTGCGCGGGCGCACCCCCCTGCAGCCGGAGGACCGGGCGGTCCCGCGCACCTAGCTGTACTCGGCCATGAGGTTGGTGACACGCCGGGTGGGTGCTTGATCGAAGAAGGCCCCTTGGTGCTGGGTGGAGGTGTCTGACGCCATCCGCCCAACGACCAAGAGGCCTTCATGTCCCACG
>NZ_JBJLSE010000160.1:0-4375 GCF_050871845.1 Kineococcus arenarius subsp. arenarius | reverse complement strand
TCGCGGTGGTGGTCAACACCCGACCCCTGGCCCGCGGGGAGGGGGCGTGGGGGATGGGGCCGGGGCCGACGAAGGGCCCCCGTCCTCCGTGGACGGGGGCCCTCCGTGTTCAGACGGGGTGGCTCAGAGAGCGCGGACGTCGTCCGCCTGCGGGCCCTTCTGGCCCTGGGTCACCTCGAACTCGACGCGCTGGTTCTCCTCGAGCGAGCGGTAGCCGTTGCCGCCGATCGCCGAGTAGTGGACGAAGACGTCGGGGCCGCCGCCGTCCTGCTCGATGAACCCGTACCCCTTCTCCGCGTTGAACCACTTGACGGTGCCCTGGGCCATACCTACTCCAACACGTTCCAGTCGGTGCGGAACCCGCGCTCGTGCGGGTCCCGGGCTGAGTGGGAAGGTCGTCCGGACCCGGTCGGGCCTGGACGGCGATCGCAACACGCTCCGCGGGCGTCGACAACGATCGAGGAGCTGCTCCAACTGCAGCCGATCAATAGCTAACACGACACCCGCGACCCCGCGCAACACTTCTCCACGCATCCGTCACCCCGGCAGCGCAGGGCACGGCTCCACCGGGCGGTGTCACGGGGCGGCGGTGACCCCGTCCCCGTCGAGCGCGGCCACCGCCAGCACGACGCTCGCCGCGGTCCAGCCCAGCGGCGCCGGGCCCGCCGGCGAGCCGTCGGCCGTGACCTTCTCCGGCAGGCTGCCCCACGCCGTGCGGTGCGCGGCCAGCCAGTCCAGCCAGTGCGCGGCCTGCCCGGTGCGCCCCGACGAGGCCGCGGCCAGCGCCACCAGCGCGACCTCCGGGGTCCAGGAGACGCCGTCGGACTTCCAGCCCGCCCCCGGTGCCAGGCCGCCCGCGGGCCGCAGCGCCCGCACCTGGTAGTCGTCGAAGGCCGCCAGGACGGGCGCGGCCGGCACGCGCGGCGCGAACGGCGGCAGCAGCAGGGCCACGGCCGCGTCCACCCCGCCGGTCTCCACGTCCGGGTCGGCGTAGCGCAGGTAGCCGGTCGGACCGAATTCCGCGTGCAGCAGCTCCTCCAGGGAGTCCGCGGCCCCCGCCAGCCGCCGGGCGGTGGCGTGCTCACCCAGCAGCGGCTGGAGCCGGGCGCTCGCGCGCAGACCCGCCAGCAGCGGCGCGACCGTCCCCAGGGTCAGCTCCGCCTCGTCGCGCTCCCAGTAGTCCGGGGACGCCTCCGGCAGCTCGGTCCCGCCGTCGGTGGCCCCCAGCGCGAACCCCGTCGCGCCCGTCAGCAGTCCCCGCAGGGGCAGCAGGTCCCGGAGTGCCTGCGCCCGCGTCGGCGCGTCGTCCAGCACCTCGCCCAGCGCCCACAGCGCCCAGCCGGCGCCGTCGGCCTGGCGGTCGCGCCCGTCGGGGGTGCCGCTGCCGTCCAGGAGGTAGCGGGCCTCGAACCCGCCGTCGTCGAGCTGCACGTCGGCCAGGAAGCCCAGGACCTGCAGCGCCTCCGCTCGGTGGCCCGTCGCCGACAGCGCCGCCGCCGCGAAGGCGGAGTCGCGCGGCCACGCGTACGCCCACTTCGGTGCCGGGCCGGCGGCGACGGCGCCGTCCGCGGTCGTCAGGGAGCGCACGTCCAGCAGCGCCTGGCGCACCACCGGCTCCCACGGCCCGCCCGTGCCCGGCACGGTGCCCGTGGCCAGCCACGCCGCGTCCTGCTCGGCCGTGGTCGCCGGGACGTCCAGCGCCTCGCGCCACGACGCGTCGCTCAGCAGCGACGGCACCGGGAACGCCTCGGACCGCTCGGGCAGCGCGGTCAGGGTGGTGCCGGCCACCAGCGCCAGCGCCACCGCCAGCCCCGCCGCCGCTCGCCGTGCCACCACCGGCACCCCCTCCGCGCGTCCTCGCCCGTCCAGGTCCTCCACCCGCCGGTCCCCCGACCGTAGCTGGCGCCGGTCCGGGTGGTCCCGGCTTCGCGCGTCCGCCGGGCGCCGTCGTGTTCGATGGGGCGGGTGAGCGCACCGCGCGACGTCAGCGCCGTCCTGGACGCCGTGGGCCCGCGGCTGCGCCGGTTGCGCACCGCCCGCGGGCGCACCCTCGCCGAGGTCGCCGCGGCCACCGGCATCTCCGCCAGCACCCTGTCGCGGCTGGAGTCCGGCGGCCGGCGCGCCACCCTGGAGCTCCTGCTGCCGCTGGTGGCGCACTACGAGGTCAGCCTCGACGAGCTCGTCGCCCCGCCCGCCCCGCCGCGCCGCCGCGCGTCCCGCACCCGCCACGGGGTCACCTCGATCCCGCTGACCCGGGCGCCGGGCGGCCTGCGCGCCTACAAGACGGTCCTGGCCCCCGGTGCGGGCCAGGACGCCGAGCCGCAGGTCCACGAAGGGTACGAGTGGCTGTACGTGCTGTCCGGCGTGCTGCGGCTGCGGCTCGGGGACGCCGAACTGCGGCTGGCGTCCGGGCAGGCCGCGGAGTTCGACACCCACGTCCCGCACGTGGTCAGCAACCCCGGCGAGGTCCCCGTGGAGCTGCTCAGCCTGTTCGGCCCGCAGGGGGAGCGCATGCACGTGCGGGCCCGGCCCCGCGGGCGCTGAACCGCCCGGCGGCCGTCACGTGGCGGTGAGCAGTTCCAGCACCACGCGCGACAGGGGCCGGTCGGCGTACAGCAGCCGCACGGCGTCCGGGTCGGGGTTGCCCGCGTCCGGGCCGCGCCACTGCAGGTGCAGGCCTGCGCGCTCCGCGGCCGCGGCCGAGCGCACGTTGTGCTCCAGCAGGTAGGCCGTCACGGGGACGTCCGGGTGCCGCCGCCGCGCAGCGCCGATCGCCGCCGCGGTCAGCTCGCTCGCGTAGCCGTGCCCCCAGTCGCGGCGGTGCAGCCGGTAGCTGAGGTTCCACGTCACGCCCAGGCGCAGGTCGCACCCGCCCGTCCCCACCAGGCGCCCCGCGTCCGGGCCCCCGGCCAGGCGCGCGACCCAGCTGCCCAGCCCCACCGCGTCCCAGCTGTCCCGGATCCGCTGCAGCAGCAGGGCGGTCTGCGTGCGGTCGGTGTGCCGGCCGGCCGGCAGGTGCTCCCAGACCTGCGGGTCGGAGTACAGGGTGAAGACGTCGTCCAGGTCCTCGCGGCGCGGCGCCGTCAGCAGCAGGCGGTCGGTGCGCGCGGGGACGTCCACGGGGGTGTCGGGGGCCACGCGGCCATCGTCGCTCGCCGTGCGGCGGGACGCGCACCGGCCCGCGTGCAACGCGCGCCCCGCTCGGCGCGTCCGAGAGGTTGCCACCACGAACTTCTCCAGGGACGAGGAACCCGTGAGCACCAGCACCGCGCACCACCGCACCGCAGTCGTCGTCCTCGCGGCGGCGTCCGCGCTGACCGCCTGCTCCGGCGGCCCCGACGCCACCGCGACCCCCGCTCCCGTCTCCGCGAGCACCACCACCCCGGCGCACACCACCGGCCCCGCCCCGGCGACGACCTCGACGGCGACGACCTCGCCGGCGACGGTGACCGGTGCTCCCGCCCCCGGTGACGGGGTGCCCGAGGGGGCGGGCACGGCGCGGACCGTCGACCTCGACGGCGACGGGGCGCCCGACACCCTGTGGCTGGCGGACGTGGACGGCGAGCGCCGCCTCGGGGTGGTCACGACCTCGCACGGCACGACCTCGGTGGCGTTCACCAGCGCCGCCCCGCAGACCGCGACGGCGTCCGCGGCGGTGCTCGCCACCGGTGCGCCCACGGTGTTCCTGAACACCGGTCGCTCCGTGCAGCTGTACGTCTACCGGCAGGAGGACGCCGCCCTGCTGTCCGTGCCCGGTGAGGACGGTGAGCAGTACTCCTTCAGCCTCGGGTTCACCCCGTACGGCACCGGCCTGACGTGCGAGCGGGCCGGCGACGGGCTGCACCTGTACGGCGTGGACGCCGACGAGGACGGCGGTTCGTGGTCGGTGACGCGCACGGAGGTCGTCGTCGACGCGAACCGCGTGCACGCCCGCAACGGCGAGGTGGAGACGGTGGTGAGCGGTGTCGGCGCGGACCACCCCGAGGTCACCGGCGCGCGCGGCACCACGTGCGGGGACGTCCCCGCCTCCGCGGTGGCCGCCGAACCCCACCCGTGAACCCGGCACCGACAGGAATGGTTGTCGTTCTCGATCGGTTGGAGCAGGTGGACACCGGTGCCGCACCGGTGGTCCGAGCTCGAGGGGAGCGCACCAGAATGGCCAAGCACGCCGACGTCCGCCCGGTCGTGAAGCTCCGGTCCACGGCCGGTACCGGGTACACCTACGTGACCCGCAAGAACCGCCGCAACGACCCCGACCGCCTCGTCGTGCGCAAGTACGACCCGGTCGTGCGCGAGCACGTGGACTTCCGCGAGGAGCGCTGAGTCCCGCGGGGGACGCCGCAGGGGCGGGGAGGACGGCAGCGCCGTCCTCCCC
>NZ_JBJLSE010000159.1:0-4408 GCF_050871845.1 Kineococcus arenarius subsp. arenarius | reverse complement strand
GTGTTGGGTTGGTTGGTTTGTGTTTTTAATCAAAATCAAAACCAGCGTGTTGTGTTGGTGTGCAAACAAACGCCCCCCCCCCCCCCCCCCGCCCCGTGCGCGCTGGCGCACCACCACGGCGCCACCCTGATCGCCCCTTCACCACCATGTGCACCGCCTCGCTGAGCGCACCAGCGCGGGGTGAGCGGGCGGTCCTACTCGCAGCCGATGCCGTCGCCGTCGCGATCGAGCTTGCGGCTGTAGCCGGGCTCACCGGTGCGGATCGGGGCGGCGCCGGCGGCGCGCACCGCGTCGCAGTTGGCGTAGGAGACAGCCTCATCAGCAGGTGCTGGCTCCTGCACGTCGGCGGAGGGCTGCGCAGTGGTGAAGGGCTCGGCGGGGACGGTGCCGTCCGGCTGGCTGGCTGAAGGCTGGATTGGCGCCGGTTGGGCGGTTGTCGCGGTGGTGGGCACCGGCTGGTCGGGACAGGTGGCCAGAACGGTGGCGATGGCGTCCTTCTCCGCAGGTGTGATCCACAGGCCCCAGGTGGCCTTGATGGCCACCTGCCGCGCCACGTACGTGCACCGGTAGGCGCGGTGCGGGGGCAGCCAGGTGGCCGCGTCCCCATCGCCCTTCTGCCCGTTCAAGGGCCCGTCCACGGCCAGCAGCTCGAGGCCGTCGTTGGCGAAGGCGATCCGCTTGGTGGTGTCCCACTGCTGGGCGCCCTTCTGCCAGGCGTCGGACAGGGCCACGACGTGGTCGATCTGCACGTCGGAGGAGGTGTCCTCACCCCGGGTGAAGGCGATGGTGGTGCCGCTGTAGGGGTCGGCCAGGGTGCCGGTGGCCACGACGCAGTCGCGGGTGCCGGGCTTGAACATCTCAGCGTCCAGGTCGCGGGCCAGGACGTCGTTGCGGGTGTCGCACCCGTTGCGGTCGGTGTCGACCCACCCGTCGCCGAAGGCCTCACGGCTGTAGCCGGTCTTGGGGGCACGGCCCTTGACCTCGAGAGTGTCCAGCACCGCCAACGCCGTACCCGCCAGCACAGGGAGTGTCGAGGGCGTGGGCGCTGCGGCATCGCCGGACGCCTGCGGCCCAGCCGTAGGTGCTGCCGCAGGTGCTGCAGCGGACGCGGCCGGCGCCGGGGACGTAGGAGCGCTCGAGACGCTCGAGTTCGAGGCCGGTGTCTGCTGCGGCCCGGGTGCGCACGCCACCACGAGGGTCAGGCTCGCTGCGCTGAGCAGCACCCGCCCGGTGCGGCGCCGCCACGCACCGGCGGCCACGAGGTGCGCCGTGGTCGAGGTGGCGGCCTCGCGCCCGCCCTCTGGCGGGTGCGGGGTGCTGGTGTTCATCGGGACGGAGCTCCTGCCACCTGATCGTGCACGGACCGAACGCGTGAGCTGGGCGCCCTACCGGGGTATCCGGTCCTCTGCTTCTTGTTCTGCTGTTGGGTCCTTGTTCGTGCGGTCGCAGTGCGGGCAGCGTCCCACCGACAGGTACCAGGCGCCGCTCTCCTGGTGGCGCCACCAGGTCCACCACTCGCTGCGCTGCCCGCAGGTCGGGCACGCCTGGTGTCCGAAGGCGTGGGTCTGCTCCAGCGTGAAGGGCCGGCGACCCTCGGGGTGCTCGTGCCCGCGTCTCACGCGGGCCTCGTGCCCGGCTGCGGGTGCTCCACGCCGGGGCTGCGTAGTTGCCAGCCGGACCACGCGTGCGCTCCGGCGTGCTCGAGCCAGCCGTGCTCGCGCAGCCACGCGGTGCGCTTCTGCCACACCCTCGCCCCCACGCCGGCTTCGCGGGCCAGGACCTCGGCGGTGAAGGCGGGCGGGATGCGGTCTTCGAAGTCGGCGGCCGCGGCCAGCACCCAGGTCACCGCGCTCAGCGATTCTCGCGCCGGGCGCAGCATCTCCTGCCGCGGCACCGCCTTGAGGGCGGTGTGCACGGCCTGAGCCCAGCGCACTGCCGAGGGCACCATGTCGCACGCCTGGGTCGGCAGCAGTCGCACGAACGGTTCCTCGGGGATCACCGCCAGCACATCGGCATCTGGACCACTGTCTTGAATGCCTACCTGTAGACGGGGCTCGACAAGGAAGCGATGTGTGTCGCGAAGGGGCAAGGTCATGCCGCTCGGCCGTTGCCTGCGCTCACCCTCAAGCACGGCTAGCCAAGCCAGCCCAGGGAGTAGGCCCACCAGCCAGCGGCAGCTAGAGCCGCCGGGGCAGACATGACCATGACCAAGAAGGCGAAGCGCACGGTCACGCCCCACCCGAGCTTGGCGGCAACGAGCAGGTCGCCGGTGCCTGGACGCTTACGAGCCATGGGAGCCCCCTCCAAGTGTGGTGAGGAGGACAGGGTGACGCCCAGGTGTGTTCCGCATCCGGAACACAGACGCAGCGTCTTCTCGGGGCGTAACCGCAGGTCAGGACGGTGCAACTTTCTTCTCCGCCGTTCCAAAAATGGAACGATCAGCGCGCTGGTGGCTTCCTCCAGCGTCGGTAGACGGTCCCCAGTGGCATCTCGAAGGCTTCAGCGATCAAGCGCCACGACGCTGATCGACGACCGATCTGGCGGGCCCGGTGGACCTCCCAGGCGATCTCTTCATCTAGCTGTCGTTGAAGTTGGAGCAGTCGTTGGAGCTGGGTCAACCGATCCGGACCCGCACTGACCGTCTCCGGAACCCGATCAAGATCACGTTGAGCCTCTTGAAGATCATCGATGACTTGCCTCAGCGAGGAAGGGTTAACGGGCAAGGAAAGCTTGTAAGCGCGCGGCATGACGCCAGAGTCTGGTGGACCTTCTCCAGCGAGGTCAGCCCACTGCCTGTAAGCGCCTGTACCCCCCATCAGGTCGCCAGGGCGGACGTGCTGTACGAACAGAAGGCTCTACCTGCTCCGCTGTGCCACTGCGGAGTGCCACTGCTGCGGTGGCAACCAGGACGATTGCCGCGGTCGGCGAGGATCCATCGAGAGGGCTAGCTTTCGGATCTCCTTAGCTGGGCACCACCACATGCGGGGCGGCGTACTCCAGCAGGCGGGCGCCGGCCTCCTCGCGTGAAGCGAAAGCCTCTCGGGGTTGCTGCTCATCGGGCACGCCGAAGCGGAAGATGCGCCAGACGGCGCGGTCGCGGCGCGCGACACCGATGTACGGACCCTCCATGGAGTCTTCGACGAGGTAGGCGTCGCGGAAGGTTAGGCGCGGCATACCCGTAGAATGCTCGGCCGCATAGGTGCCAAGGCACCGCCGTCTCGGTGACGTTGGGTAAGGCACTGCGGTCTGCGCCAGGCGCAGACTAGGGTCCGTAGAGAAAGGACGCCATTATTTAGCGGCGGCCGTTAAGTGCTTATGGCTTGATCAGTCACTACTACGCACAAGCGGACATTGACTGAGGCTAGATCGAGAGTTGCTGCTGGGGCTGAGCAAAGAGCGGGCGTGTCAAGCCTAAATACCTCTTGAATCTTTGCTGGGCGAAGCACGGGATTTTCAATGATGGGCTTTTCTAACTTTTCGACAGGAATTGGGTCGTTGCAGGCAATGGGTATGTCGTACATCCGCGTCACCGAAAAGGCGTCATAAACAGGCAGGCATAGACCAGGGCGGTAGATCGCGTTGTAGCAGTATGTCTTGGACTCGTGGGTCAGCACTGTACGCCCGTTCGGCGGGCAGTTGCGATCGACTTCTTCGTTGGACCCCGACGCCGAAAATCGCGTGAGGGCTGTGTCGCTCTCGCAAGGCACAGCGGCCAATGGATCGCCGTTGGCGGTGGACTGTCGTTCGATGAATTGGTTGAAGCATGTTCCCGCTGGCTGGTTGAACAACGAGGTCTGCTCGTCAGTAATCGTCGGAGGAACCGCTTGCGTGGAGTCCTCACTGGTGGGGGCAGGCGCAAGCCGTTCGTCAATCCGGACCTGGCTCGTCATGGCGTTGAGCATCACGACTCCCGCCGCAGGAAGGGCAATACTTGCGACAAGGAGCCACACCAGGCTCTTGCGCAGGCGTTGGCGGCGTCCCCTGCCGAGGTTCAGGTCCATCGTCGAGCGCAGTGGTCGTCTGTGGTCCTTCCCCGCGGCCGGGACATTGGTGGTTGAAAGCCTTCTGCGGTTACTCGGCCGTCGGCTCTGAGGTGTTAGTCGGCTTTGGTGTGCTGTCGGCAGCGGTGCGCTGGGTGGGGTGAGACGTGCAGCTGGCTCGGCGGCCTCAGCACCAGGATCACCGCCCTTGAGAGCTTCAATCCGTTGGTCGGCCGAGGATCGATCAGCCTTCGGTAGAACATCGGATCGGGCACCTGCTTGAGCATCGGTGTCCGCCTGCTCGGTGTCCGCCTGCTCGGTGTCCGCCTGCTCGGTGTCCGCCTGCTCGGTGTCCGCCTGCTCGGTGTCCGCCTGCTCGGTGTCCGCCTGCTCGGTGTCCGCCTGCTCGGTGTCCGCCTGCTCGGTGT
>NZ_JBJLSE010000158.1:0-4812 GCF_050871845.1 Kineococcus arenarius subsp. arenarius | reverse complement strand
CCCCCCCCCCCCCCCCCCCCCCCCCCCCCCCCCCCCCCCCCCCCCCCCCCCCCCCCCCCCCCCCCCCCCCCCCCCCCCCCCCCCCCCCCCCCCCCCCCCCCCCCCCCCCCCCCCGGGGAGGGGCTCCAGGGGGAGGGGGAGCCGTCAGGGGCGTCGCCAGTCGTCGGAGGTCAGGTGCGAGCCGGCCATGGGACCCATCTGCAGCATCCCGCCGTCCACCGCGTACGACGCCCCCGTGACGTACGAGCCCTCCGGGGAGCACAGCAGCGCCACCACCGCCGCGATCTCGCGCGCGTCACCCGGACGGCGCAGCGGCACCCCCGGGCGCTCCTCGGTGTGCGGGTCGTGGTCCTCCTGGCCCGTCATGGGCGTGGCGATCTCCCCGGGTGCCACCGCGTTGACCGTGATCCCGTGCTCGGCCAGCTCGATCGCCGCCGTGCGCGTCAGCAGCCCCAGGCCGCCCTTGGCCGCGCAGTACGGCGCGGCCCCCACCCGGGGCTGGTGCTCGTGCACGCTGGTGATGTTGACGATGCGCCCGCCCCGCCCGGCGGCGACCATCCGCCGCGCCGCCCGCTGCAGGCACAGGAACGCCCCGTCCAGGTCGGTGGCCAGGACCTCGCGCCAGTCCTCGAAGGACAGCTCCAGCAGCGGCGTCGAGGTGCCCGTGCCGGCGTCGTTGACCAGGACCTCCACCCCGCCCAGGGCCTCGGCCAGCTCGTCCACGACGTCCGCGGCCGCCGGCAGGTCGCGCAGGTCCAGGTGGCGCAGCTCGGCGCGCCGGCCCAGCGCCCGGACCTCCTCGGCGGTGCGCCGGCCCTGCTCCTCGTCGCGGAACCAGGTCACGCCGACGTCGTGGCCGCGCGCCGCCAGCTCCACGGCGATCGCCCGCCCGATGCCGGACTCGGAGCCCGTGACGATCGCCGGGCCGGGCCTGCCGGCGGGCTCGCGGCTGCGCAGGTCGCGGAACCCACCGCTCGCGGGAGTGCTCTCTTCGCTCATGCCCTCCCCGTACCCGCTCGGCACCCCGTGGATGCACCCCTGCACCCGGCAGGACGGCGCGGTCTGCGCGAGGATCGCCCCGATGGCTCCCGACGACCCCCGGCGCGAGGCCCCGCGCGAGGCCCCGCGCGACGCCCCGGCCGCCGTGCCCGCCCGCCCGCCCTGGTGGCGGCGCCGGCGCCTGACGCACGCGCTGCCGCCGCGCGCGGCGCGAGCCCTGGCGCGCGCGCTGGGGTGGGTGGGCGTGGTGCTGGTGGCGGCCGTCGGCGCCGGGGTCGGCTTCGCGCTGGCCCCCGGCCACGAGACCTGGGTGGGCCCGCTGCAGGTGGAGGTGCGGGTCCACCCCAGCCTCTCCCCGGGGGTGGCGGTCGACCTCCCGCCCGTGGGCGAGGTCACCTTCGACACGCACGCCGCCCCCGTCGAGGTCACCGCGGGCATCGAGTCGGTCGACCTGGACGCCGCCGGCCGCCTCGTGCGCTCCCCGCAGCAGCTGCTCGCGCTGGAGCTGACGGCCGCCGACACCGTGCGGGCCGCCACCGTGCGCGCCGCCGCCTACAGCGCCGCCTGCGGGATCGGCGGTGCCGTGCTCGCCGGGTTCGTCGTGTACCGCACCCGCGGCCGCACCCTGCAGGCCGGCGCGGCCTGCCTGGCGGCGCTGCTGGCCGCCGGCGGCGCCACCGCCGCCACCTTCGACGCCGCGGCGCTGCAGCAGCCCCGCTTCACCGGCCTGCTCTCGCGCGCGCCCTACCTCGTCACCAGCACCCAGGACGCCCTGGACCGGCTGGAGTCCTACCGCACCGGCCTGTCCGACATCGTGCGCAGCGTCAGCACCCTGTACGCCGTCAGCGCCGGGCTGCCCGCACTCGGCGACGGGCAGCCCGGCGCCGGTGCGGGGCAGGACGTCACGACCGTCCTGCACATCTCCGACCTGCACCTGAACCCGCTCGGCTTCGACCTGGTGGAGGACCTCATCGAGCAGTTCGGCGTGCAGGCGGTGGTGGACACCGGCGACGTCACGACCCTGGGTTCCGCGGTGGAGTCCTCGTTCCTGAACCGCATCGGCGGCCTCGGCGTGCCGTACGTCTTCGTGCGCGGCAACCACGACTCCGCCCAGACCCAGGCCGCCGTCGCCGCCCAGCCCGGCGCCGTCGTGCTGGACGACGGGCAGACCGCCGAGGTCGCCGGGCTGCGCTTCGCCGGCAAGGGCGACCCCGTCTTCACCCCGGAGGGGGAGGGCAGCACCGCCTCCGGGACCGCCGAGGAGGTGCAGCGCGAGTCCAACGAGGTGCTCGCCGCCGGCATCGAGCAGTGGGAGTCGGCCCACCCCGACGACCCCGTGGACGTGGCCCTGGTGCACGACCCCAGCGGCCTGGAGCCGCTGACGGGCCGGGTGCCGCTCGTGCTGGCCGGGCACCTGCACACGCGCAGCGTCACGCTCGACGCCTCGGGCACCCGGATCATGGTGGAGGGCACGACGGGGGGCGCGGGCATCACCTCGGCCGGGCTGGACCGCCTCGCCGACGGCACGCCCCTGCCGCTGTCGGCGACGCTGCTCTACTTCGACGCGGACGACGAGCTCCTGGCCTACGACGAGGTGACCGTCGGGGGCCTCGGCCTGGCCGAGGTCAGCCTGCAGCGCACGGTGCTGACCGACGAGGACCGCCCGCCGCTCCTCCCGCCGACCGCCGGCCCGCCCACCACCGCGCCCACCACCGCGCCCACCACCGCGCCCACCACGACCGCGCCGGCCACCGCCGCGCCACCGGTGCCGTGAACCGGGCTCGCGCACCGCGCCGCGCGCGTACCGTGGGCGCCACCATGACCCCACGACCCGACCCGGCCGGCCCCGAGCCGGGCACCGACGCAGGCCCCCTCGCCGACGACGCGCTCGCCGAGGAGATCGAGCTGTACGCCGACGTCGTCGTCGCGGCGTCGGAGAGTGACGGCCCACTGGCCGACAGCGACCTCGACCGGTTGCTCGGCGTGGACGACGCCGCCCCCGGCGCGGCACCCGCACCGCGCCCCGGGCTCGGTGCCGGGGACGGTGCACCCACCGCCTAGAGTCCGCTGCGGGTCGAGCGCCGCCGGCCCGACCGAGCACCGACCGTCTGCGGAGCCCCAGTGCGCTTTCGACTCACCCCCCGGGACGACGGCTTCTTCGAGCTGTTCGCCCGAACGGGCGACATCCTCGTGGAGGCCACGGCCGTCCTGACCGAGTTCCTGGGCAGCGACCAGGTGCGCCGGGTGGACCTGGCCCGTCGCATGGAGGAGGTCGAGCACGCCGGCGACGAGGCCGCCCACGCGGTGCTGCGCCGGCTCACCTCCTCCTTCGTGACGCCCTTCGACCGTGAGGACATCTACCGCCTGACCTCCCGGCTGGACGACTGCCTGGACCTCATGCACGCCGCCGTCGACCTCATCGTCATCTACCGGCTGGGCACCCTGCCGCCCGCGGTCGGCGACCTCGTGCAGATCATCACCCGGCAGGCGGAGCTGACCCGCGAGGCGCTGCCGCGGCTGCGCGCGCCGGGGGAGCTGGCGGACTACTGGGTGGAGATCAACCGCCTGGAGAACCAGGCCGACCAGGTCCACCGCGAGCTCCTCGGCACCATCTTCGGCGGTGAGCACGACGCCATCACGATCATGAAGCTCAAGGAGGTCGTGGAGACGCTGGAGAACACCGCGGACGCCTTCGAGGACGTCGCCCACACCGTGGAGACCATCGCGGTCAAGGAGTCCTGACCCGGTGGAGCCCGTCCTCGTCCTGGTCGTGGTGGTCGTCGTGGTGGCGCTCGTCTTCGACTTCACCAACGGCTTCCACGACGCCGCCAACGCCGTCGCCACCTCCGTCTCGACCCGGGCGCTGACCCCGCGCGTGGCCGTCGCACTGGCGGCCCTGTGCAACCTCGTCGGCGCCTTCCTCGGCACCGGCGTCGCCGAGACCATCGGCGACGGGATCATCGACGTCGGGATGGGCGCCGACGCCCTCTGGCTGATCCTGGCCGCCCTCGTCGGCGCCGTGGGCTGGCAGCTGCTCACCTGGTGGGGCGGGCTGCCGACGTCCGCCTCGCACGCCCTCATCGGTGCGCTGGCCGGCGTCGGCCTCGTCGCCCAGGCCACCGTGCACTGGGAGGTCGTCCTCGGCAAGGTCGTCGTCCCCATGCTCGTCTCGCCCCTGGCCGGCTTCCTCGTCGCCTACCTGGTGATGCTGGGGGTGCTGTGGGCGGTGCGCCGCTCCGCCCCCGGGCCGACGCAGCGCCGCTTCCGGGTGACGCAGACCGTCTCCGCCGCGGCGATGGCGCTGGGTCACGGGCTGCAGGACGCGCAGAAGACGATGGGCGTCATCGTCCTGGCCCTGGTCGCCGGCGGCTACCACGGGGGCGACGACTTCTCGATCCCGTGGTGGGTGAAGGTCAGCGCGGCCGTGGTCATCAGCGCCGGCACCTACGCCGGGGGGTGGCGGATCATGCGGACGCTGGGGCGGCGGATCATCCACCTCGACCCCGCGCGCGGCTTCACCGCCGAGGCGGTCTCCGCGATGGTGCTCTACGTGGCCGCGCTCGGTTTCCACGCTCCCGTCTCCACCACCCAGACCATCTCCTCGGCGATCACCGGGGTGGGTGCCACGAAGCGGCTGTCGGCGGTGCGCTGGGGGGTGGCCCGGACCATGGTCGTGGCGTGGCTGCTCACCCCGCCCGCCGCTGCCTGCCTGGGGGCGGGCCTGTACCTGCTCGGCAGCCTGGTCGCCTGATCCCGCGTCCCCGCACCATCCCCGGGACGACGAGCGCCCGGTCACCTCCCAGGAGGTGACCG
>NZ_JBJLSE010000157.1:0-4905 GCF_050871845.1 Kineococcus arenarius subsp. arenarius | reverse complement strand
CCCCCACCCCCCCCCCCCCCCCCCCCCCCCCCCCCCCCCCCCCCCCCCCCCCCCCCCCCCCCCCCCCCCCGCCCCCCCCCCCCCCCCCCCCCCCCCCCCCCCCCCCCCCCCCCCCCCCGCGGAGGGTGGGGGTGGGGTGGAGGGGTCAGGCGGGGCAGGCGGCGGGGTCGGCGTACTGCTCGGCGTCGGCGAAGACGGCGTCGGAGACGCTCGCGGACCCGCCGACGACCACGAGGTAGCAGGGGCGCAGACGCTCCAGCTCGGCGCGGGTGGCGGCGGGCAGGGAGTCGCGCTCGGTGAGCAGCAGCGGCCCCGCGCCGAGGGCGGAGGGGCCGGCGGACAGCGCGTCCGGGAACGACGTGCCGGAGGCGAGGAAGACGATGGGGGTGTTGGCGGGCTCCCAGATCGCCGCGGAGACCTCGGCCGCGGTCTCGTAGCGGTCCTGCCCGGACAGGCGCAGGTTGCCGCGCTCGGTCACGGCCGACTTCAGCTGGACACCGCCACCCGTCCAGGCGGAGGAGGCCGCCGTCTTGACGGGGGTGTCGCCCTGGGCGGCGGCGCTGCCGGCGGTGGCGAGCGCGGCGCCGGCGAGGGTCGTGGCGGCGAGGGCGGCGGCGAGCTTCAGACGCATGGCGGTCACTCCGGGGAACGAGGAGGGGCGCGCACGGTGGTCACCGTGCGTGTCCACGACTGTGCCGGTGCACACCGCCCGCTCAGCTCCGCGACAGCCGCCGCCTGCGCCGTACGGGCGAGCACGTCACACGTTCCTCCGCCGGACATTGCACCTGGTGCGTCACCCACCACGTTGAGTGATGGCCGGGAAGCCCGGATCAGCGCGCCAGCCGCCGGGCCAGCGCTCGCACGACCCGGTACCCCGCGAGGCCGCCCACCACCCAGGGTGCGGCCACGACGACCGGGTCCAGCACCTGGTGGTGCACGTCCGCACGACCCCGCCCGACCCGGGAGCGCCACCCGTGGTGGGTGAGCTCGGCGCGCACCCCGGTCTCCGTGACGGGGTCGTCCGGGTGCCGGCTCGCGAAGGACCTCACGGTCTCCTCCAGCGAGTCCACCCGGTCGGCGGCGATGAGCAGCATCCAGTGCGCGGTGCGGGCCTCGCCGTAGCGGTACGCGTAGCGGCGCACCGCGCCCGAGAACCCCTTCAGCGGCGTGGCGGTGCCGAACACCGGCGTGAGGAACGCGTGCTCGATCGAGCGCTCGCGCGGGAACCGCTCGGGCTGGCGCTCGGGGAACTCCCAGTGCGCGCCGTTCAGGTCGGGGTCGAAGCGCTCGCGCGGGAACGACGGGCGGTCCGCCGGGTCCAGGTCCACGCCCCAGCCGGGGATGCGGGCGCGCAACTGCTCAGGCGTCTCCGGCAGGGGCGGCTTCGCGGCGGTGTAGGTGTACGCGGGGTTCTCGGGGTCCACGTCCGCGAGGCCGGTCGCCTCGAGGCGGGTCTGGCGCGGCTCGGTCACGTCGGCTCCTCCTCAGCTCGCGCCCGGCACGACGAGCGGCTTGATGCACCCGTCGAGCTTGGACGAGAAGACGTGGTACCCCTCGGCGACGTGCTCCAGGGGGAAGCGGTGCGTCACCACCTCGCGGGGCGTGAGGTGGCCGTTGCGCACGTGCTCGAACATCCGCGGCCACTGCCGCTTCACGGGCGTCTGGTTCATCCGCAGGGTCAGGCCCTTGTTCATGGCGTCGCCGAACTTCACGGCGTTCGGGACGGGCCCGTAGGCGCCCATCACGGAGATCGTGCCGCCCTTGCGGACGGCGTCGATCGCCCAGTTCAGCGCGATCGGGGAACCGCCCTGCAGCTTCAGCTTCGCGCCGGCGACGTGCTGCAGGAAGTTGCCGTCGGCCTCGGCGCCCACGGCGTCGATGACGGCGTCGGCACCCAGGTACCCCGTCATCTGCTTCAGCAGCACCACGACGTCGTCGTGCTCGGTGAAGTCCACGGTCTCCGCGTGGGCCATGGTGCGCGCCTTCTCCAGGCGCTCGGGCAGCTGGTCCACCACGATGACGCGCCCGGCGCCCATGAGCCAGGCCGACTGCGCGGCGAGCAGGCCCACCGGGCCCGCCCCGAGCACCACGACGACGTCGCCCTCGACGATGTCGGCGAGCTGCGCACCGAAGTACCCGGTCGCCGCGGCGTCGGTGAGCACGACCGCGTCCTCGTCGTGCATCCACTCCGGGATGAGCGCGGGGCCCACGTCGGCGAACGGGACGCGCACGTACTCCGCCTGGCCGCCGTCGTAACCGCCGGCGGTGTGCGAGTAGCCGTAGATGCCGCCCACCGCGGTGGCGTTGGCGTTGACGTTGTGGCAGTTCGACTGCAGCCCGCGCGCGCAGTAGTAGCAGGAGCCGCAGAAGATGTTGAAGGGCACCATCACCCGGTCGCCGACCTGGAGGTTGCGCACCGACGGCCCCACCTGGTCGACGACGCCGATGAACTCGTGCCCGAAGGTCGTGCCGGGCCGGGTGTCGGGGATGGCGCCGTGGTAGAGGTGCAGGTCGGAGCCGCAGATCGCGGCCAGCGTGACCCGCACGATCGCGTCGTTCGGGTGCTCGATGCGCGGGGGCTCCTTCTCCTCCGCGCGCACGCGGTAGGGCCCTCGGTAGACCATGGCTCGCACCGGCGACTCCCGTGCAGTCCTGGGGCGGCCCGCTGCTGGACCCCGTCGGCGCCCACTGTGCCCCCGCGGCGGCGGGCCCGCACCTCCGCGCCTCAGCCGCCGTCCCGGCGCACGGAGGGCGGGCGTCCCCGGCGGGGCAGATCCCCGGCGTCGGCGGGCATCCGGCCGGCGCGGCGCAGCGCCTCGCGCAGGACGAACTCCGCCTGGGCGTTGACGCTGCGCAGGTCGTCGGCGGCCCAGCGCGCCAGGGCCTCGTGCACGGCCGGGTCCAGGCGCAGCAGCACCTGCTTGCGGCCGCGACCGCGCGGCGGGGCCCCGTCCGCTCCGCTCACCCGTACAGCGTGCCGGTGTTGACGACGGGGGTGGCCCGCCCGTCCCCGCACAGCACGACCAGCAGGTTGCTGACCATCGCGGCCTTGCGCTCCTCGTCGAGCTCGACCACGTCGAGCTCCTGCAGCCGCGCCAGGGCCAGTTCCACCATCCCGACCGCACCGGCGACGATCTGCTCGCGGGCGGCGACGATCGCGGAGGCCTGCTGGCGCTGCAGCATCGCCTGGGCGATCTCGGCGGCGTAGGCCAGGTGCGTGATGCGCACCTCCACGACCTCCACCCCGGCGACGGCGACGCGGGCGGCGACCTCGTGGGCCAGCTCGTCGGCGACGACGTCCGTCGAACCCCGCAGGGAGGTCCCGCCGGCGGCGGGCGCGTCGTAGGGGTGGGTGGTGACGACGTGTCGCAGCGCGGACTCGCTCTGCATCTCGACGAACTCGTCGTAGTCCTCCACGGCGAACGTGGACTGGGCGGTGTCGGCCACCTGCCACACGACGATCGCGGCGACCTCGACGGGGGAACCGGTGGCGTCGTTGACCTTCAGCCGGCCGGTCTCGAAGTTCCGCACCCGCACCGAGACGCTCACGGTGGTGGACAGCGGGACGACCATGACGAGGCCGGGGTCGCGCACGGTGCCGGTGTAGCGGCCGAAGAACTGCACGACGCGCGTCTGGCCCGGGTTCACGGTGCGCAGCGAGGTCAGCAGCACGAGGGTCACCAGGCCCGCGAGGCCGGCGAGCACCCAGGCCGCCACCCGCAGCTCCGCCACGGCGAACCCCAGACCGGCCAGCGCCAGGGTCAGCACGGCCGGGACCGCGAGGGCCAGCAGGGCGCGGGCGCCGTGCAGGTGGGGGGCGGGGCGCTCGGCGATGTCGACGCGCGCGCCGTCGTGGCCGACGGGGGTGCCGGCCGGTGGGGCGGCGGAGGGGCTCTGGTCGTCGGCGAGGCGTTCCTGGGCGGAGCGGGCCTGGACGGTGCGGGACATGCGGCTCTCCTCTCGAGCGGGTCCCTAAAGTGATATCACTTTGCTAACCCCGGCGTCGAGGGTCCGCGCACCGGTCCCGGCGAGGGGGCAGGCTGGGGGTGTGGCAGCACGCGAACTCGTCGTCCTGGGCACCGCCAGCCAGGCACCCACCCGCACCCGCAACCACAACGGCTACCTGCTGCGCTGGGACTCCACCTCGGTGCTGTTCGAGGCCGGCGAGGGCACCCAGCGGCAGATGGTGCTGGGCGGTGTCGCCTCCCCCCGGGTCGAGCGGATCTGCGTGACCCACCGGCACAACGACCACTGCCTGGGCCTGCCGGGCGTGCTGAACCGGATGGCGCTGGACTCCCCCGGCCGCTCCGTCCCCGTGCACGGCCCCGAGGAGGCCGTGCCGCACCTGCGCGCCCTGGCCGCGGTGGCCGACGCCGACGTCGACGCCCGCGTGGAGGGGGTCCCGGTGCGCGCGCAGGACGTGCCGGTCGCCGAGGTGGCGGGCTGCGCGCTGACGGCCCGGGCGCTGGAGCACCGCGTGCCCGCCGTGGGGTACCGGCTCACCGAACCTGCCGGGGTGCGGTTCCGCCCCGCGGCGCTGGCGGCCGCAGGGATCTCCGGCCCGGACGTGCGCCTCCTGCAGCGCGAGGGTGAGCTGCACGGCGTGCGCCTGGCCGACGTCACCGAACCCCGGCCGGGCCAGGTGTTCGCCCTCGTGATGGACACCCGCGCCTGCCCCGCGGTGGAGCACCTGCTGCGCGGCGCGGACCTGGCGGTCGTGGAGTCGACCTACCTGCACCGCGACGAGCGGCTGGCGCACGAGTACGCGCACCTCACCGCGCGGCAGGCCGGCGAGGCGGCGGCGCGCGCGGGCGTGCGCCGGCTGGTGCTCACGCACTTCTCGGCCCGCTACGGCGACCTGGACGAGCTCGGCGCCGAGGCCCGCGAGGCGATCGCGGGCCTCGG
>NZ_JBJLSE010000156.1:0-4919 GCF_050871845.1 Kineococcus arenarius subsp. arenarius | reverse complement strand
CCCCCCCCCCCCCCCCCCCCCCCCCCGCCCCCCCCCCCCCCCCCCCCCCCCCCCCCCCGCCCCCCCCCCCGGGGTGGCGGCCGCTCAGTCGATGTCGGCGGTGCGGGTCTCGCGCAGCAGGGACAGCGCGATGAGGCTGACCACGGCCGTGCCGGCGAGGTAGGCGCCCACCCAGCCGACGCCGTGCGCCGCTGCCAGGCGCACCGCGGTGTACGGGGCGAGCGAGGCGCCGAGGATGCTGCCGGCGTTGAAGGCGAGCGAGGCGCCCGTGTAGCGCACGTTCGTGGGGAACAGCTCGGGCAGGTAGGCGCCGATGGGCCCGAAGACCAGGCCCATGAAGAACAGGCCGGCGCACAGCCACACCATGACCAGGGCGGTGCTGCCCGAGCCCAGCAGCGGGCCGGTGAGCAGGCCGACGGCGGCGCCGCCGAGCATCGCGGTGGCCAGCACGGGGCGGCGGCCGAAGCGGTCCGAGAGCACCCCGGACAGCGGGGTCGCCGCGGCCATGAACAGGACGGCGACGCACAGCATGAGCAGGAAGTCCTGCCGCTCGTAGCCCAGCGCCGGGGAGGTGCCGTAGGCCAGCGACCAGGTGGTGGTCAGGTAGAAGAGCGTGTAGGTCAGCATGACCGAGAAGGCGCCCAGCACGAGGATCTTCCAGCTGGTGCGGAAGGTCTCGGCCACCGGCACGCGCACCTGCCTCTTCTCGGCCAGCGCCTTGGCGAAGACGGGCGTCTCGGCCAGGCTGAGGCGGATCCACAGGCCGAGCAGCACCAGGACGGCCGAGAGCAGGAACGGCACGCGCCAGCCCCAGGACGTGAAGGCCTCGTCGCTCATCGTCGTGGCGAGCACGATGAAGAGGGTGTTGGCGATGATGAAGCCCAGCGGGGCGCCCAGCTGCGGGAACATCCCGTACAGCGCGCGGCGGTTCGGCGGGGCGTTCTCGGTGGCCAGCAGGGCCGCGCCGCCCCACTCCCCGCCCAGGCCGAAGCCCTGGCCGAAGCGCAGCAGGCACAGCAGCGCCGGTGCGAGGTTGCCCGCGCTGGCGTGGGTGGGCAGCACGCCGATGAGGACCGTGGAGATCCCCATGACGAGCAGCGCGGCCACGAGGGTCGTCTTGCGGCCGATGCGGTCGCCGAAGTGCCCGAAGACGATCGAGCCGATGGGCCGGGCCACGAAGGCGATGGCGAAGGTGGCCAGCGAGGCGAGGGTCTGCGCGGTCTCGTTCTCGGACGGGAAGAACAGCGGCCCGAAGACGAGGACGGCAGCGGTCGCGTAGACGTAGAAGTCGTAGAACTCGATCGTCGTGCCGATGAGGCTGGCGGCGGCGACCCGGCGGACCGGGTTGGCGGGCGCGCCCGGTGGCGCGGGCTCGGACCGGGTGGTCGTGGGGTTCAGGTCGGACGGACCCATGGGGCACCTTCGCGGGAGGGGGGCTGGGCGTGGTCGCACCGCGGTCGGGGGTCCGCCCGTTCCCGGCGCTGGCACCCGGGTGGGCACCGGGGTCGCCGTCGCCGCTCCGGGTGCCCCAGGAGGGTGCCCGAGAGTACTGCCCGCATCCAGCTGGCGAGACCGGCGTCTCAGATGCCGAGACGCCGGTCTCCGGGGCGCCGCCTCAGGGCGCCGCGGGCGGCGCTGCGCCCGCGCTCCCGTCCAGCAGGCGCGAGCGCACCAGGAACCGCACCCCGTCGGGAGCCTCGAGCGAGAAACCCGCCCCGCGGCCGGGCACGAGGTCGATCGTCAGGTGCGTGTGCGCCCACCGCGCGTGCTGCTCCTTCGACATCCACACCGGCACGGAGAACCCCTCCCCCTCCCCCTCGGCCGGCACCTCCACGTCGCCGAGGTGCTCGTCGGCGTCGGAGGTGAGGAAGTCCCCCGCCGCGAAGCACATCGGGCTGCTGCCGTCGCAGCAGCCGCCCGACTGGTGGAACATCAGCTCCCCGTGGCGCGCCCGCAGGCGGCGCAGCTGCTGCGCCGCCCGCGGGGTCAGGGCCACCCTCTCCGGCACCGGGGCACCCGTCACGTCGGCACCGCCCGTCAGAAGAAGCCGAGCTTGGAGGTGGAGTAGCTCACCAGCAGGTTCTTGGTCTGCTGGTAGTGGTCGAGCATCATGCGGTGGTTCTCCCGGCCGATGCCGGAGCTCTTGTAGCCGCCGAACGCCGCGTGCGCGGGGTACGCGTGGTAGTTGTTCGTCCACACCCGCCCCGCCTGGATGCCGCGGCCCATCCGGTACGCGAGGTGGACGTCTCGCGACCACACCCCGGCCCCGAGGCCGTAGAGGGTGTCGTTGGCCATCTTCAGGGCGTCGTCGGGGTCGTCGAACCTCGCCACGGACACGACCGGGCCGAAGATCTCCTCCTGGAAGATCCGCATCGAGTTGTCGCCCTCGAAGATCGTCGGCTCGACGTAGTACCCGCCGGACAGCTCCCCGCCGAGGTCCGAGCGGTGCCCGCCCGTCACCAGCTTCGCGCCCTCCTGCCGGCCGATGTCGATGTAGGACAGGATCTTCTCGAGCTGGTCGTTGCTCGCCTGCGCGCCGATCATCGTCTCGGTGTCCAGCGGGTTCCCCTGCCGCACCGCCCTGGTGCGCTCGGTCGCGGCGGTGAGGAACTCGTCGTAGATGCTGGACTGGATGAGCGCGCGCGAGGGACACGTGCACACCTCGCCCTGGTTCAGGGCGAACATGGTGAACCCCTCGAGGGCCTTGTCGTAGAACTCGTCCTTCGCGCGGGCGACGTCCTCGAAGAAGATGTTCGGGCTCTTGCCCCCCAGCTCCAGCGTGACGGGGATGAGGTTCTGGCTGGCGTACTGCATGATCAGCCGGCCGGTCGTCGTCTCGCCGGTGAAGGCGATCTTGCGGATGCGCGGGGAGCTCGCCAGCGGCTTGCCGGCCTCGGCGCCGAAGCCGTTGACGACGTTGACCACGCCCGGCGGCAGCAGGTCCCCGATCAGGTCCATCAGCAGCATGATCGAGGCGGGGGTCTGCTCGGCGGGCTTGAGGACGACGGCGTTGCCGGCCGCGAGCGCGGGGGCGAGCTTCCAGACCGCCATGAGCAGCGGGAAGTTCCACGGGATGATCTGCCCGACGACGCCCAGGGGTTCGTGGAAGTGGTAGGCGACGGTGTCGTCGTCGATCTGGGAGATGCCGCCCTCCTGGGCGCGCACCACGCCGGCGAAGTAGCGCAGGTGGTCGACCACCAGCGGCAGGTCGGCGGCCAGGCACTCGCGCACCGGTTTGCCGTTGTCCCACGTCTCGGCCACCGCGAGCTGCTCGAGGTTCTGCTCGATCCGGTCGGCGATGCGGTTCAGCACCAGGGCGCGCTCGGCCACGGGCGTGCGGCCCCAGGCGGGGGCGGCGGCGTGCGCGGCGTCCAGCGCGCGCTCGACGTCGGCGGCGGTGCCGCGGGCGACCTCGGTGAACACCCGCCCGGTGACGGGGCTGGGGTTCTCGAAGTACTCCCCCGTGGCGGGGGGTACGCGCTCGCCGCCGATGAAGTGGTCGTAGCGCTCGGCGTAGGAGACCAGGCTGCCGGGACGGCCGGGAGCTTCGTAGACGGTCACGGTGCACCTCCGCTGGGAGTGGACGCGGGCGACGACCTCGTCGCCCGGCGGGCGACCACCTCGTCGCCCGGCGCCGCCACCGTACGGGTGCGGGCGTTGCAACCCCGTTGCAGCGCGGCGCGCACCACGGGCCCCTCAGCCGGCCGGGCGCGCGGCGCGGGCCAGGGCCTCGCCGCGCCCGGGGTCCCCCGGCGCCAGGCGGCGCAGCAGCTCGGCGGCGACGTGCGGGTCGTCGCGGCCGGCGCCGGTGCGCGAGAAGCGCAGCAGCGCGTCGTCGTCCCCGCCCTCCAGCACGGCGGTGCGCACCCCCACCACCAGCTCCTCGCGGACCTCGCGCACCCCCGGCGCGTCGGACGCCGGCAGCAGGTCGCCCGTCCAGGCGTCCACGGCGTCGCCGGCGCGGCCCTCGCGCAGCGCCCGGCGCACGTCCAGCACGTCGCAGGACAGCTCCCCGGTCAGCCGGTACGGCGAGGGCGACAGGCTCAGCGCGCCGCCGGCGCACCCGGTGAGCACCGCGCGCAGCCGGTGCACCTCGGCGCGCACCGACACCGTCGCCAGAGCGCGCTCGTCCAGGGCGCCGGCCAGCGCGCCGGCGCTCCAGCCGTCCGCCGGCCCGGTCAGCAGCAGCGTCAGCAGCTCGGCGTGGCGCAGGGACAGCCCGCGCTCGCGCCCGCCCGCGCGCAGCACGGCCTCGCCCGCGCCCAGCAGCCGCAACCGGGCGCCGGCGCCACCGGCCCCGACCAGGCCGCGGCGCAGGGCCGCCACCCGCAGTTCGCCCTCCACGGCGCCCACCGCGGCGCGCACCAGGGCCAGCGCCCGCTCGCGGCCCAGGTCGTCCCCGCCGGTGAGGTCCAGCACGCCCAGCACCCGCCCCGTGGCGGGGTCGTGCACCGGCGCCGCCGAGCAGCTCCAGCGCGTCGCGGCCGTGGCGTAGTGCTCCCCGGCCCGCACCCGCACCGGGCGCGCCAGCGCCAGCGCGGTGCCGGGCGCGTTGGTGCCGGCGGCGTCCTCGCTCCAGCGGGCGCCCGGCAGGAAGCTCATCGCCTCCGCGGCGCGGCGCAGCCCCGGGTCGCCCTCCACCCACAGCAGGGTGCCGTCGGCGTCGCCGACCGCCATCAGCACCGGCACGCCCAGCGGCTCGGCCAGGAGCAGGCGGCGCGCGGTGGGCAGGACGGGGGCCAGCGGGTGCACCGCGCGGCGCTCGCGCAGCTGCGCGCCCTGCAGGGCCAGCGGGGCCAGCACGCCGTCGGGGTCCAGGCCGGTGCTGCGGCTGCGCGACCACGACTCCGAGACCACCCCGCGGACCACCCCGCGGGCGGACGGCGCCGGCGCGCCGGCGCCGTCCGCCCGCGGGGTGG
>NZ_JBJLSE010000155.1:0-5105 GCF_050871845.1 Kineococcus arenarius subsp. arenarius | reverse complement strand
CCCCCGTCCCCCCCGGCCCCGCCCCCCCCCGCGGCGGGAGCTCATCTAGTCCCACCGACCTAGCCCCCGCGCAGGGTGAGGGGTCAGGCGACGAGGGAGAGGTGCGCGACGGGGCCGGTCGCGGGGGCGGTGGACCGCGCCGGCACCGCGCGCCCGCCCGCGGACGTGAGGTCCAGCGGCTCCCCCGCGGCGCGGCGCAGCAGGTCCGCGACCGGCAGGCCGAGGGCGCCGCAGATCGCCGCGACGACCTCGGAGGAGGGTTCCTTGCCGCCGCGCTCCACCTGCGACAGGTGCGGCAGCGACACGCCCGAGGCGGCGGCCACGTCGGCGAGGGTGCGCCCCTGGACCCGGCGCTCCTCGCGCAGGACCGCGCCGAGGAGTTCGCGCAGCAGGGGCGCGTGCGGTGCGGTGCTGCTCACGGGGACCTCCGGCCTCGAGTCCTCCCCGACGCTAGCGACCGTGGCCGGGAGCCGGCAGGGCCGTCCGCTGAGAGCGGACGGCCCTGCCCGGGCCCGCGGCGAGAGGTCAGCGCCCCTCGAAGGCGGTGGCCATCTGCACCTGCTCGTCCAGGACGGCGCCGATGCGCGCCTGCACCGCGTCCAGTTCGCGGATGATCGCCGCGGTGCCCTCGATGCCGGCGCTGACCTGCTCGCTGGAGACCTGGATCCCGGCGATCTGCTGCGCGACGCGCTGGGTGGCGTCGGCGGTCTCGCGGGCCAGGTCCTTGACCTCGCTGGCGACGACCGCGAAACCGCGGCCCAGCTCACCGGCGCGCGCGGCCTCGATGGTGGCGTTCAGCGCCAGCAGGTTCGTCTGGTCGGCGATCCCCGAGATGATCTTGATGACCTCCCCGACGGCCTGGGAGGCCTGCGCCAGCGCCTGCACCTCCCCGGTCAGGGCGGAGGCCTGCCCGGCGGCGGAGTCGCCGACCCGCCCGGCGTCGAGGACGGCGTCGCGCAGCCGCGAGACGGTGTCGAGCAGTTCGCGGGAGTTCTGCGCGTCGGCCTCGGCGCGGTGCAGCACGTCCAGGCGCTGCGAGACCAGCTGGGCCACGTTGCGCAGCGCCGCCGCGCGCGTCTGGGACAGGTCGACGAACTCGGTGACGAAGAAGTCCATCGTGCCCACGACCTCACCGCCGACGACGATGGGGAAGCACACGCCCGACTTCACGCCGGCGCGCTGCGCCGCGGGCGCCCGCACGCAGTCGGTGACCTCGGCCAGGTCGCGCACGAACACCAGGTCGCGGGAGCGCCAGGCGCGGCCGGACAGCCCCACGCCCTCCGCGAAGGACGCGGCCAGCGTCACGCGGCGGAACTCGTCGCCGGCCGAACCCGACTCCACGGTGAACTTCAGGGTGCGGTCGGACTCGTCCAGCGCCCAGTACGAGCCGTACGCCCAGCCGAACACCCTGCGGACGGTGTCCAGGGCGATGCGGACCGCCTGCTCCCGGTCGCGGCCGTCGTTCAGGGCGGTGACGACGGTGGTGACGGCCTCGCGGTCGGCGAGGGTCTCGGCCAGCTCCGCGCGTTCGCGCACCGTGCGGCGGGCGTTGGCCAGCACGCGGTCGATGGTCCGCCACTTCTCCGCGCGGGCGCCGAAGAACGGAAGCGGCTCGTGGTGGTAGTACTCGATGAGGCAGACGACCCGGCCGCCCTCCACCACGGGGAACAGGGCGCCCTCGACCGCCCCGGCCTCGCGGGCGTCGCGCCAGCGCTGGCAGGTGCTGGTGGACGACTGCGCGGTCAGGTGCACGTGCTCGCGCTCCTGCAGGACCCGCCCGCCCCAGCCGTCGCCGGGGCCGATCGCGGCACCGCGCGAGCGGGCCATCCCGGCCGTCCCGGGACCGAACTCGGCGGTGATGGCGAACCGCCCGTCGGGCCGAGGGCTCCACAGGGCGCCGTAGTCCAGGCCCTGCACCTCGGTGACGACCCGGACGGTGGTGCGGTGCACGTCCTCCTGGCACCGGGCCTCGTCGAAGGCGACGAGGACGGCCTCCAGGGCCTCCACGTCGCGAGGCACCTCGCCGCCGTGCAGCGCTGCGGCACCGGCCTGCTTCTTGCGTCCGAACACGTCGACTCCGAGGGTTCTGGGGGCCGCCGGGGTTCGACGGGCGCGGGGTGTCCCCTCCCATCGGCACCACCCGACCGGGCCTTGACCCGCCCGCGCCTCGACCGGCCCGCGGCACGCCCCTGCGCCAGACTGGCCCGGTGCTGCGACCACCCCGCCCCCGCGACGCCCGCCGCCCGGTGGCGGCCGCCCTGCTGCTGGGGGTGCTCACGTGCACCGCCGCGGGCCCGGCCGCCGCGGTCGGCCCGTTCCGGGTGCCGGAGCAGGTCACCGACCGGGTGGGGGCGCTGAGCGGCACGGACGTGACGCCGGCGCTGCGGGAGCTGCAGCAGCAGGAGGGCGTGCAGCTGTGGGTGGTGTTCGTGGACTCCTTCGACGGCGCCGACCCCGTGCAGTGGGCCGACGAGACCGCCGTGGCCAGCGGCCTGGGCGTCGACGACGTGCTGCTGGCGGTGGCCACGCAGGAGGGCGCCTTCGCGTACTCCGTGGACGACGCCTCCCCGCTGAGCGACGCGGACCTGGCGCAGGTGACCCGCGACACCGAGGCGCGCCTGGTGGAGGGCGACTGGTCCGGCGCGGTCGTCGCCGGCGCGCAGTCCATCGACGACGCGCTGGGCGGCGGTTTCCCGTGGGGGGTGGCGGCCGCGGGTGCCGTCGTGGTCGCCGGGGGCGGCGCGCTGCTCCTGGCCCGCTCGCGCCGGCGCGGCCCGGACGGGGCCAGGGCCGGCGCGGCGGGCGGCGAGTTCGCCGGCACGAGCACCGCCGACCTGGCCCGCACCGCCGACGCGCTGCTGGTGCGCGCCGACGACGCGGTCCGCTCCAGCGCCGAGGAGCTGGAGTTCGCCACCGCGGAGTTCGGCGAGCAGCGCACCGCCGGCTTCCGCGACGTGCTCGACGGGGCGCGCACCGCGCTGACGGCGGCGTTCACCGCCCGCCAGGGCCTGGACGACGCCGAACCGGAGACCGAGGCGCGCCGGCGCGAGGTGCTGACCGGGATCGTCGCGGACTGCCGCCGCGTGGACGAGACGCTGGAGGCCGCCTCGCAGCGCGTCGACGAGCTGCGCGACCTGGTGCGCCGCGCCCCGGAGGTCCTGACGGGCGTGGAGGAGCGCCTGCCCGTGCTGCGCGACGCGGTGGCACCCGCGCGGCAGCGGCTCGACGCGCTGCGCGGGCAGTTCGGGGGGACGGCGCTGGCGGCGGTCGCGGACGCCCCCGGGGAGGCGTCCGAGCGCCTGGACCTGGCGGAGCGCTCGGCGCTCGCGGCGCGCGGCGCGCTGGCCGACCCCACCCGCGCCGGCGAGGTCGTGGACGCGGTGCGCGCCGCCCAGGGGGCGCTGGCCCAGGCCGAGCAGCTGCTGGCGTCGGTGGAGCGCACGGGCACCGACCTGCGCCGCGCGGTGCAGGAGCTGCCCGTGGCGCTGGCCCGGCTGCGCGCCGCGGCGGACGCGCCCGCCGACCCCTCCTCCCCGGTGCCGGCGGAGCTGGCCGGGGCGCTGGCCGCCGCGCGCGCCGTCGCCGCCTCGGCGCAGCAGCAGGGCGCCGAGGACCCGCTGGGCGCGCTGCACCGCGTCGTGGAGGCCGAGCGGGCGCTGGACGCGGCGCGGGACGCGGTGGAGGAGACGGCCCGCGAGCGCCGTCAGGAGCGGGCGGCGCTGGAGCAGGCGCTGCTGGCGGCGCGCGCGGAGGTGGACGCGGCGGAGGACTTCGTGGCCACGCGGCGCGGTGCGGTGGGCGGCACGGCCCGCACCCGGCTGGCGGAGGCCCGCCGGCACCTGGGTGCGGCGGTGGAGCTGGCGGCGGGTGACGCGGCGGCGGCGCTGCAGCACGCGCGCACGGCGGACGCGCTGGCGGAGGAGGCCGGGCGCCTGGCGCGCGCCGACGCGTCCTCGTGGGGTGCGCCGGGGACGGTGGCGGGCCCGGGTCTGGAGGACCTGCTGGGTGGGGTGCTGCTGGGCGGCGGGCGGCGGCGCACGGGGTTCGGCGGCTCGTGGGGCGGCGGGTTCGGCGGGGGCTTCGGCGGGTTCGGCGGCTCGTGGGGCGGGCCGGCCCCGACCCGGCGCGGCCGCTCGGGCGGGTTCGGCACCGGCGGCGGCTCCCCGCGCCGCTCCGCGGGGCGCTCCTCGGGGGGCCGGCGCGGGGCGGGCGGGCGGTTCTGAAGGCCGTTCCGGGCTGCCCGGCGGGGCGGGGGCTGGGAGGGTCGGGGCAGCACGAGCAGCACGAGTCGCCGGCGCGGCCGGCGGGGAGGACGGGGACGTGGCGCAGAAGCAGTCGATCCTGGGTCGCATCGCGCAGCTGGCGCGGGCGAACGTCAACGCGCTGATCGACCAGGCGGAGGACCCGGAGAAGGTCCTGGACCAGGTGATCCGGGACTACACGGCGAACATCGCCGACGCGGAGGCGGCGATCGCGCAGACGATCGGGAACCTGCGCCTGGCGGAGGCCGACCGCGACGACGACGTGGCCGCCGTGCAGGAGTGGGGCGCGAAGGCGCTGGCGGCCTCGCGCAAGGCCGACGAGCTGCGCGCGGCGGGCCGGGGCGGGGAGGCGGACCGCTTCGACGAGCTGGCGAAGCTGGCGCTGAAGCGGCAGATGTCCTTCGAGCAGGAGGTCAGCGCGGCGTCGCCGCAGATCGCGGCGCAGACGGAGGTCGTCGACAAGCTCAAGAGCGGGCTGGCGTCGATGAAGGAGAAGCTGGTGGAGCTGCGCGGCAAGCGCGACCAGCTGGTGGCGCGCGCGAAGGCCGCGCAGGCCCAGTCGCAGGTGCAGGCGGCGATCGGCTCGATCGACGTGCTGGACCCCACCTCGGAGCTGTCGCGCTTCGAGGAGCGGGTGCGACGGGAGGAGGCGCGGGTGGCCGGGCAGGCGGAGCTGCAGGCCGACTCCCTGGACGCGCGGTTCGCCGAGCTGGAGGACCTGTCGGCCGACCTGGACGTCGAGGCCCGCCTGGCCGCCCTGAAGTCCGGCGCCTGACCCTCCCCTCCCTCGCGCCCCCCGCTCCCCTCCCGCGGTGATCAAGGAAGTTGCAACTTCCTTGATCA
>NZ_JBJLSE010000154.1:0-5106 GCF_050871845.1 Kineococcus arenarius subsp. arenarius | reverse complement strand
CCCCCCCCCCCCCCCCCCCCCCCCCCCCCCCCCCCCCCCCCCCCCCCCCCCCCCCCCCCCCCCCCCCCCCCCCCCCCCCCCCCCCCCCCCCCCCCCGGCGCTGGGCAACGCCGAACTGGCCGCCTCCGCTCCCGTGCCGGGTAGCGCCGGTGCGGCGGCGGGTTTCGAGCGGAGTACGGGGTCCACGGCCGGTGCCCTGCTGGAGCTGGTGGTGCGCCGACCGTCCGTGGCCCCGGCGGTGGCCGTTTACGCCGGGGTGACGGTCCTCTCCCGCCTACTGGCGCGCCGGCGCAGCGCCGTCGCCTGGCAGCGCGACGCGTCGACCCGCTGACCTGGTCGCTGATCCGCTGGACCGGCAACCGGTGGTGGGGTGAGCGGGGCCGCGCTCGGCTGGCGGCCCACCCCGCGCGTCAGCCGGGGCGTCCTGTGCTCAACGCCCGCACCAGCCGATCCGCGTTGAGGGCGGGGTCGAACTCCTCGACGACGCGAGCACGTCCCGCAGCGCCGGCGCGCCTGCGGAGCCGCTCATCGGCTGCCAGCACCAGCAGGGCGTCGGCGAGCGCGTCGGCGCGTCCAGGCGGCACGAGGAAGCCGTTCTCGCCGTCACGCACCAGTTCGGGGATCCCCGCCACGGGAGTGGTGACCACGGGCAGCCCGGTGGCCATCGCCTCCATCAGCACCACCGGCACCCCCTCGGCGAAGCTGGGCAGGCAGAAGGCGTCGGCCCACCGGTACTGCTTCGGCAGCTCTTCGTTGGGCAGAGCGCCCAGGAGCTCGACGACGTCCTGCAGCCCGAGTTCGCGCACGCGGCGGCGCAGTTCGCTCTCCAGCGGACCGGCTCCCACGATCCGCGCCTGCACCGCGTCCGCAGCTGCGCGTCGCCGCAGCTGTGCGATGGCGTCGAGGAGGACGGAAGGGCCCTTCTCCGGCACGAGACGGCCGACGAAGAGCACGCGAAGCGGCCCTGGCGCGCGCGCGGCTCGTTCGGCCGAGGCGTCGGCGAAGCGGTCGGCGTCCACGCCCATGCGGACCAGGTGCAGCTTGTCCCAGTGCCCGGGGTCGGAGTGGCGCATGAGCTGAGCTCGGCAGAAGTCGCTGATGCAGGCGACGGCATCAGCGGAGCGCACCTTCGCTGGCAGGTCGACGGCTTCGACGGCCTCGAACTCCGTGGGGCCGTGCATGGACAGTGTCCAGCGCCAACCCGCCCCCGGGCCCTCCAAGGCCCGACCCATGCGCACGACGAGGCGGGCGATGTCCGCGGAGTTGTTGGCGAAGTGCACGTGCACGTGCCGCACGCCCCGTGTCCGCAGCTCGGCCAGCAGCAGCAGAGCTTCGGACAAGTAGAACGCCTGCCACGTGCGGGCGCGCGCGGTCCGCCCGGAGCGGGCGGCCAGGCCAGCGCCGGCGAGCACGGCGCGCGGGCCCACGTGCAGCGCCTCACCGATGATCCCGGTCACGGCAGCCCGGCCGCGCCCCTGGAGTGCGGTGGTGCGCTCCGCTTCGCGCCGGCTGCGCTCGGAGCGCTGCTGCTCGGGCGGACTGGTGCGGACCGTGAAGGTGTGCACCTCGACCCCGCGGGCCCGCAGCGCCTCGATCTCGGTCTCGATGAACGTGTGCGAGGTCGTGGGGTACTGGCTGACCAGGTAGGCGACGGGTCCCAGCGGGACGTCGGCGGGCTGCGCGGCACCGGTCGGCGCCGCGGGTTCGATCACCGGATCGGCCGAGGGCATGCGGGGAAGGGTAACCACACCCAGTAGCGGGATGCTACGAGCGGTCGCCGCGACGGTGTCCGGTGTGGTGCCGGTGATCCGCCACTGGTCCGCCGGCGATCCGCCACCGCCTGTGCGGTCTGCCGCGGCCGTCCTCCGCGGTCACTCGAACCGGTGCAGAGGCTGCTGTGGGTAGTGTGACGCCCGCGAGCCGCGCGGCGAGGGCTGCGGTCCACCCGCGTGAGGTGCTTGTCGGGGTCGGGAGCTGTCGGGCCGTTCGACGAGGAGGACGACGTCGTGGTGGGGGAAGTGATGCGTCGCAGCAGGTTCGAGGCGCCGTTCGGCGCCCTGCCGTCGTGCTGGGTCGAGTGAGCGTGGCTCCCCGGGCGAGCGCCATCGTGCGCACCCGCGACTCCGCGACCACCCTGCCCGCCACCCTGGCCTCGTTGCGCGCGCAGGACAGCGAGGTGGAGATCGTGGTGGTGGACTCCGGGTCCACCGACGCGACCCTGGACATCGCGCGGGAATCCGCGGATCGCGTCGTCGAAATCCCGGCTGCGGAGTTCACGTTCGGGCGCGCCCTCAACGTGGGCGCCCGGGCCGCGAGCGCCCCGGTGCACGTGGCCCTGTCCAGCCACTGCGTCCTGCCGCGCACCGACTGGGTGTCGATGGCGTGCGAGCACGTGGAGGGTGGGGCCGCGGCGGCCGTCGGTGCGGTGGACGACGGCGAGGGGGCCCCGCTGAGCGCCCCCTTCACCGCCGACCACGCCTACGTGCTGACGCACCGGCACTGGGGGATGTCCAACCACGCCTCTGCCTGGTCCGCGGACGCCTGGCGTCGGCACCCTTTCGACGAGCAGCTCAGCGCCACCGAGGACAAGGAGTGGACGTGGCGGGCGCTGGCCGACAGCGGCCCGCTCGTGGTGGACCCCCGCCTGCTCGTGGAGGGCACGCACCGGCGCTCCGCGGGCGTGCGCGCCTACTACCGCCGCCTGGTCAAGGAGATGACATCGATGCACGAGGTGCGGCCCGTGCCGCCCTACAGCGCCGGCCGCGCGGTCGCGGACTGGTGGCGCACCACGCCGAGCGATCCGCGGATCTCGCGGGCGCGTCCCCGTGGTCGTACGCGCGCTGTGGAGGTGGCCGCGCGCTGGTCGGCGGCGCGCCGCTGCGCGCAGCTGTCGCGGGCGGACGCCGCCCCGGGGGCACTGGGGAACCGCACGTGAGCCCGCAGGGCCTGCGGGTGGCGGCGGTCGTGCCCGTGCGGGGTCACGCCGCGCTCCTGGACGGCTGCCTGGAGGCGCTGCGCGCCCAGACGCTGCCGCTGGACGAGGTGGTCGTCGTCGACGACTCCCCCGAGGGGTCCCTCGAGCCGCTGCCGGGCGTGCGGGTGGAGCGCAGCGGGGGACAGGGGCCGTACGCCGCGCGCAACGTCGGCTGGCGCAGCACCGACGCCGACGTCGTCCTGTTCCTCGACGCGCGCAGCCGTCCGCGCCCGCGGTGGGCCGAGCGCCTCGTGACCGTGTTCGCCGATCCCGGCGTCGCGCTCGCCGGCACCGGCATCGAGGTGTCCTCCGGGCGGTCGCTGGCTGCGCGGGCCTCGCACCGCGCGCAGTTCTTCAAAATCCACAGCTTCGTCCGCACGCCGTTCTTCCTGCCGTACCTGCCCACCTGCAACCTCGCCGCCCGGCGCTCCGCTCTGGCGGCCGTGGACGGCTTCTCCGGCGTGCGCAGCGGTGGCGACGCCGACTTGTGCTGGCGGGTGCAGCAGGCCACCGGTGGTCGCCTGGAGGGCGTGGACGAGGTGCTCATGGACTGGCTGCCGCGCGAGCGGGTGCTGGAGCTCCTGGAGCAGACCTACCGGTACGGCAAGAGCAACCACGCGCTGCGCGCCGAGTGGGCCGCCCGGGGTGCCCCCGCCCGGGCCCCGCTGAGCCTGCCGCGCCTGGCCAAGCGCGCCGGCGTCGTCTCGCTGCGCCTGGGCCTGGCGCGCCTGCGCGGCGACGAGGAGCGCTGTGTCGCGCTCCTGGCGGACGCCTCCGGCGTCAGCACGGAGATCGGCTACCGCGTGGCCGTGGAACGCGCCCGCGCGGGGGGCCGCACCTGAGCGCGTTCCCCGGTGCCGCTGACGGGGACGCACGTGCGGCCGCGGGCCGGGGCGGTGCTCCGCCGCCGCTGCTCACGCTCGCGGTGGGGTGCTGTTCAGGTGCGCCGGCGACGGTGCGTCATCCCAGCGTGCGGAAGGTAGTGTGGCGCGGGGCCGCGTTGCGACGGTGCAGTCCGCTCCATCTGATGTCGTCGAGGTTGGTGCGAGGAGGGACATCGGTGGTCAACGTGCCGTCGCCACGAGGTAGGGCGCGAGTCGCAGCGAGGCAGCGACGAGGGACGCGGTGAGCGAGGTGGCCGACGTCACGGTCGTCATGCCGGCGCTGAACCGCGCCCACCTGATCGAGCGGTCCCTCAGCAGCATCGCCGCTCAGCGCGTGCGTCCCGCCGAGGTGATCGTCGTCGACGACGGCTCGAGCGACGGCACCGCTGCCGTGGCGAAGGCGGCCGGGGCCACCGTGATCGAGCTGCCCGAGAGCGGTGGCAGCGGACCCGCCCGCAACCGAGGCATCGAGGCCGCCGGTACCGAGTGGATCGCCTTCCTGGACTCCGACGACGAGTGGGAATCGGGGCACCTCGCGGGCCTGCTCGCCCGCGCCGAGGGCAGGGTGCTCGTCACCGCACCGGGGCGCAGCGACAGCGGCCGCATCATGGGCAACCCCTGGCGCCGCGAGCTCGAGCTCGACCCGCTGAAGCTGCTCACGCCGGGGGACGTCATCTGCACCAGCGGCACCGTGGTCCGGCGGCGGACCCTCGTCGAGGCGGGCCTGTTCCGGCCCCTGCGTCGCGCGCAGGACCTCGACCTGTGGCTGCGCGTCCTGGAGCACGGGTCCGGCCTGGCGCTGGCGGTCCCCAGCGTCCTGTACCACGAGCACGCCGGGCAGGCGTCGAAGGACCGCGACCTCATGCGCCAGTGCTTCGACTGGATCGTCGACGACTGCTCCGCCCGCGGGTGGCTGACGCAGAAGCACCGCGACCAGGCCTACAGCCGCGTGCACTGGGACGACCTGCGCACTGCGCAGCGCGCCAAGGACGTGCGCGCGGTCGCCGGCTACGTCGGGTGGTTCGCGCGCCGTCCGCACGCCCTGCCGCCGCTGGTCCGGTTGCTGCGCCAGCGACGGCTCAGCCGGGCGGGCTGAGCCCGGTCAGCGGGTTCAGCCCGGGCAGCGGGTTCAGCTGGTGGGCTTGCCGTAGTCCTTGGGCAGGGCCTGCAGCTTGTCCCAGGGGAAGTTCTGCATGATCGTGTAGCTGGGCTTGCCCTGCATCAGCGCCGGCCAGGGGTCCACACCGG
>NZ_JBJLSE010000153.1:0-5202 GCF_050871845.1 Kineococcus arenarius subsp. arenarius | reverse complement strand
CCCGCACCGGCAGGTGCGGGGCCCTCGCGCGTCGGTGGTCGCGGCTTCAGCGGCGGCGGATCGTGGGCAGCCCCAGGCCGACCGGCCGCGGGCCGGCGGCCGCAGCGGGCTCGGGGCGCGCCTGGCGGGCCTCCCAGGCGTCCCCGGCGCGGGTGCGTCGCACGGCGAAGGACTCGGTGGCGTCGGCCTCGAGGTAGTGCGGGGCCCCGCGGCTGATCGTGACCGTGGCGACGTCCCCGGGGCGCGGCGCGCTCGCCCCCTCGGGCAGCGAGAAGTGCACGAGCCGGTTGTCCGGCGCGCGCCCCGACAGCCGCTGCGTGGCGGCGTCCTTGCGGCCCTCGCCCTCGGCGACGAGCACCTCGTAGGTGCGGCCCACCTGCGCGCGGTTCTCGGCGTAGGCGATCTCGTCCTGCAGGGCGGTCAGACGCTCGTAGCGCTCCTGCACCACCGCTTTGGGCACCTGATCGCCCATCGTGGCGGCCGGTGTGCCCGGTCGCGGGGAGTACTGGAACGTGAAGGCGCTGGCGAAGCGGGCCTCGGCGACGACCTCCAGCGTCTGCTGGAAGTCCTCCTCGGTCTCGCCGGGGAAGCCGACGATGATGTCCGTGGTGATCGCCGCGTCGGGGATGCGCCCGCGCACCTCCTCCAGGATCGACAGGAAACGGGTGCGCCGGTACGAGCGGCGCATGGCCTTGAGCACGCGGTCCGAGCCGGACTGCAGCGGCATGTGCAGGCTGGGCATGACGTTGGGCGTCTCGGCCATGGCGTCGATGACGTCGCTGGTGAAGCTGGACGGGTGCGGGCTGGTGAAGCGCACCCGCTCCAGGCCGGCGATGCCGCCGGTGGCGCGCAGCAGCTTGCCGAAGGCGAGCTTGTCGCCGAACTCCACCCCGTAGGTGTTGACGTTCTGCCCCAGCAGCGTCACCTCGAGCACGCCCTCGGACACCAGCGCCTCGACCTCGGCGAGCACGTCGCCGGGGCGGCGGTCCTTCTCCTTGCCGCGCAGCGACGGCACGATGCAGAAGGTGCAGGTGTTGTTGCAGCCCACCGAGACCGACACCCACGCCGCGTAGGGGGACTCGCGGCGGGTGGGCAGCGTGGAGGGGAAGACCTCCAGCGACTCCAGGATCTCCACCTGGGCCCTGGCGTTGTGCCGGGCGCGCTCCAGCAGCGCCGGCAGCGAGCCCACGTTGTGGGTGCCGAAGACGACGTCCACCCACGGCGCCTTGCGGACGATCTCGCCGCGGTCCTTCTGCGCCAGGCAGCCGCCGACGGCGATCTGCATGCCGGGGCGGCGCTCCTTGACGGGCGCCAGGTGCCCGAGGTTGCCGTACAGCTTGTTGTCGGCGTTCTCGCGCACGGCGCAGGTGTTGAACACGACGACGTCGGGTTCGGCCGGGCCGTCGCCGCCCGCCTCGTCGAAGCGCACGTAGCCGGCGCCCTCCAGCAGGCCGGAGAGGCGCTCGGAGTCGTGGACGTTCATCTGGCAGCCGAAGGTGCGCACCTGGTAGGTGCGGGGCGCCTGCTCGGGCGCGGCTGCCTCGACCGGCGCGTCGAGCGGGCCGGTCGGGCGGGGGACGGTGGGCGTGCTCATCGTCGTCCAGGGTAGGTCAACGCCGGAAGATCACGCTCGGGTCACGATCTGCCCGCATCCGTGGGCGTCCGGTGGGCGCCCTGCACGGTGCCTGTACGTTCTGGCCGCATGAGTGACCCCTCCGCGGCCACCACCCCGTCCGGGGCGTCCTCCGCGCGCCGGCCGCTGGTGCGGCTGGAGCACGTGGACAAGCACTTCGGCGCCCTGCACGTGCTGCGGGACGTGGACCTGACGGTGGCCGAGGGCGAGGTCGTCGTCGTCATCGGCCCGTCCGGCTCGGGGAAGTCGACGCTGTGCCGGACCATCAACCGGCTCGAGACCATCGACTCGGGGCGCATCACCATCGCCGGCGAGGAGCTGCCGCAGGAGGGCAAGGCGCTGGCGAAGCTGCGCGCCGACGTCGGCATGGTCTTCCAGTCCTTCAACCTCTTCTCGCACAAGACCGTGCGCGAGAACGTCACCCTGGGGCCGGTGAAGGCGCGCGGGGTGAGCGCCGAGCAGGCCCGAAAGCGCGCCGACGAGCTGCTCGAGCGCGTGGGCGTGGCCAACCAGGCCGACAAGTACCCGGCGCAGCTCTCCGGCGGGCAGCAGCAGCGCGTGGCCATCGCCCGGGCGCTGGCCATGGACCCGAAGGTCATGCTCTTCGACGAGCCGACCTCCGCACTGGACCCGGAGATGATCAACGAGGTCCTCGACGTCATGACCGGGCTGGCGAAGTCCGGCATGACCATGATCGTCGTCACGCACGAGATGGGCTTCGCCCGCCGCGCCGCCGACCGCGTCGTCTTCATGGCCGACGGGCAGATCGTGGAGGACGCCGAGCCGGAGACCTTCTTCACCGCCCCGAAGCACGAGCGCGCCAAGGACTTCCTGTCCAAGATCCTCAGCCACTGAGGCACCGCCGACCGCGCCGCCGGCCCGCCGGCGGTACCGCCGCCCCGCGGCACCCCGAACGACCGACACCACCAGGAGGCACCGTTCCCATGAGGAAGTTCCGCACCGCCCTGCTCACCGGGTCCGTGGTCGCCGCCCTCACGCTCACCGCGTGCGGCGGGGACACCTCCACCGAGGGCGCTGAAGCTCCCAGCCCCGACACCGGGACCAGCTTCGAGGCCGGCACGACGATGGCCGAGCTCAGCGAGGCCGGCACCATCACCGTCGGCACGAAGTTCGACCAGCCCGGCTTCGGCCTGGTCAACCTCGAGAACCAGCCCGAGGGCTTCGACGTCGAGATCGCGGAGTACATCGCCGCGCAGCTCGGCATCGAGGCGGACGCCATCGAGTGGGTCGAGGCCCCCAGCGCCCAGCGCGAGGAGCTCATCCAGAACGGCACCGTGGACATGGTGGTGGCGACCTACACCATCAACGACACCCGCAAGGAGCGGATCACCTTCGCCGGCCCGTACTACGTGGCGGGCCAGCAGATCATGGTGAACGCGGACAACACGACGATCACCGGCCCGGAGGACCTCGCGGCCAACCCGGACGTCAAGATCTGCTCCGTGACGGGCTCCACCCCGGCGGAGAACATCCGCGAGTACCTCGCCAGCCCCGACCAGCTCGTCACCTTCGAGGTCTACGACGACTGCGTCGCGGCGATGCAGAACGGCCAGGTGCAGGCGCTGACGACCGACAACGTCATCCTCACCGGCTACGTCGCGGAGAACGAGGGCGAGTTCAAGCTCGTCGGCGAGCAGTTCACCGAGGAGCCCTACGGCATCGGCATCGAGAAGGGCGACACGGCCTTCTGCGAGTTCATCAACGAGTCGCTGCAGGAGGCCGCGGACGAGGGCTACTACGAGGAGGCCTGGACGTCCACGGTGGGGCAGTACGAGGGCACCGAGACGCCCACGCTGCCCGAGCCCGACCCCTGCGCCTGAGTCCTCGCACCCACCCGCGGGGTGCCGCGACAGCGCGGCACCCCGCCCCCAGCGCACGAGGGGGGACGGCGGCCCCGACGACGTGGCGGCCGCCCCTCCTCGTGCTCCCCAGCTACCCCGGTGGAGGCCCGAGCGTGCAGCCGGTCATCGACAACATCGACCTGTTCTGGAGCGGGTTCCTCCGCTCGCTCGGCATCGCGGCGTGGGGCGCCGTGGGCAGCCTGCTCTGGGGCACCGTCCTGGCGGTGTTCCGCGTCTCGCCCGTGCCGGTGCTGCGCGGGTTCGGCACCTTCTACGTGACGTGGCTGCGCAACACCCCCCTGGCGTTCGTGCTCTTCACGATGGCCTTCGGCATCCCGACCGTCGGGATCAACGTCTCGTACTACGTGTTCGGGGTGATCGGGCTGGTCCTCTACACCTCGGCCTTCGTGTGCGAGGCGGTGCGCTCGGGCATCGCCACCGTCCCGGGCGGGCAGGCGGAGGCGGCGCGGGCCATCGGCCTGACGTTCCGGCAGACGCTCGGGCTGATCATCCTGCCGCAGGCGCTGCGGGCCGTGGTCCCCCCGGTCGGCAACGTGCTGATCGCCATGATCAAGAACTCCGCCGTGGTCGGGGCCCTCGGCGTGGGCGGCGAGCTCTTCAGCGTCTACGCGCGCCTGACGAGCGCCCAGGGGTACCCCCAGCTGCCCATCCTCACCGGCGTCGCCATCGGCTTCCTGGTGATGACCCTCTCGGCCGCGGCGCTGCTCGCGCTGGCCGAGCGTCGTCTGGCGGTGGCCCGGTGAGCCAGCCCACCGCCGTCCTCTTCGACGCCCCCGGCCCCAGGGCGCGCCGCAGGACGCTCATCGGCAGCGTCGTGGCGGGCCTCGTCCTGCTGGCCCTGCTCGTCGCCGCCGCGCTGCGCCTGGCCGAGCGCGGCCAGTTCGACGCCGAGCTGTGGAGCCCGCTGCTCAACCCCTCCGACGAGCAGTTCCCGCTGGTGTGGGCCCGCATCGCCGAGGGGCTCGTCGTCACGCTGCGGGCCGCCTTCTTCGCCGTGGTCCTCTCGCTCGTCATCGGCACGGTCATCGCCGCCGCCCGGCTCTCGCTCGGGCGGGTCGCCCGCGCCCCCCTCGTGGCGGTGGTGGAGCTGCTGCGCGGCCTGCCGGTCATCGTGACGATCCTGTACGTCGACGTCCTCATGCGGGCCGTGGGGATCCACCAGGGCCCCGAGGTGTCGCTCGTCATCGCCCTGACCCTCTACAACTGCGTGATCATCTCCGAGATCATGCGGGCCGGTGTCCTGTCGCTGCCCGCGGGGCAGGTGGAAGCGGGCCTGGCGGTCGGCCTGACGCGCGGCCAGGTCATGCGTGTGATCCAGCTGCCCCAGGCCGTCCGCTCCATGCTGCCGGCGCTGATCAGCCAGCTCGTCGTCATCCTCAAGGACACCGCGCTGGCCAGCATCGTCCTGGCGCTCATCGTGGACCTCGGCCAGGTCGCCGGCCGGCTGCGGGGCGCGCTGGACAACCCGCTGCAGACCTACTTCGTCATCGGACTCATCTACATCGTCATCAACCTGCTGCTGGAGCAGGTGGCCAAGTACCTCCAGCGCCGGATGTCCGGCGGCGGGCGCAAGCGGCGCGAGCGGGCCGCCGCCACCACCGACACCGACGCCAGCGACCGGGCCACCAGCTCGCGCCTCTGAGCGGCAGCGCACGCCAGGAGGGCCGCCACCCCGCGGGGTGGCGG
>NZ_JBJLSE010000152.1:0-5215 GCF_050871845.1 Kineococcus arenarius subsp. arenarius | reverse complement strand
GCCCCCACCCGTGCGGGTGGGGGCGCTCACGCGTACCGGTCCTCAGAAGTCGAGGTCCACGTCGAGCTGCTCGGTGTGGGTGCCCAGCAGCTTCGACGGGTTCCCGCCCGCGTCGAGCGCGTAGCGGTGCGAGACGAGCTTCGTGGCGTGCAGGTGGGTGAAGGAACCGGTGGAACCCTCCGGGCAGGACATGCCGTAGACGGGGTCGCCGTACGCGTTCCGCAGGATCTCGCCCAGGTCGATCGGGGCCCCGACGACCCTGGTCGCGGTGCGGCTGGCGGGCACGAGCACGTCGCCGTTGCCCGCGAAGGGCCCGCTGTAGCCGTACTCGGTGTTGCCCGCGCTGTAGCTGCCGAGGCGCTGCTCGGTGCCGGGGACCTCGACGTGACCGTCGTCGGTGAAGCAGGCGGCGTACCCGTCCCCGGTCAGCTGGTTGGCCACCCCGGTGGCGCGGCCGTCGGCGGGGGCGGTGACGACGGGGGAGTAGTCCTGCAGCGTTGTGCGGAAACCCGCGGTGGCGGCGACCTGCTCGGTGCGGGTGTTGTTGCGCTCGTTCGACTCGCCGATGCGGCGCGCGTCGTCGACGTAGGCGGTGATGGCGGTGGTGCCGGCCGCGGCCGTCCACGTCGCGCCGGCGCGACCGCCGTTGGCGGTGACGGTGACGCTCTGGCCGGGCGCCAGCGAGGAGGTGCGGCTGTCGGACCAGGTGACGGTGGTGCCGTCCGGCGTGCGGAAGCCCACGCCGTGGACGACGCCCCGCGGGGTCGCCCCCGTGCCCCGGTTCCGGATGGTGGCCTTGAACGTGACCTGCGCGCCGGCGGCGACGGCCTGCGGGCTCCAGGACACGTCGGTGACGACGAGGTCGGGTGCCGGCGCGGCCGCACCGGCCGGTGCGGCGACGGCGAGCGAGCTGACGAGTGCCACGCCGCCCACGACGATGGCGCTGATGGAACGCTTCACGATGCTTCCCCCCTGAACGGATCCCCCCGTGCGGCTTCGAGTGACTACCCTCAGCCACCACCCAGCATAGGAAGTCGCTCGAACGGGCGCAGGGAAATACGGAACGTCATCACCTGATCGGGCTAAACAGTTCCTGACCGCACGGATCGAGGGGCGCTGCGGCCATCGCGGGCCCGGCTACCGCCAGAGGCGGCCGTGCCAGGTCAGGCCCTTGAACAGCCGCACCGCCACCCGCCCCCGGGAGTCGACCGTCACCCGGCCGAAGCGCTTGGACGCGCGCACCCCGTGGTTCGACGCGGCCACCCGCACGCCCCGCCCCAGCACCCGCGACCCCCGGAACACCCATCCCATGCCCGGCCAACGCGGCCGCACCGGCGGCGGTTCCGCGCGCCGGGCGGCGCGCTCACAGCAGGTACCGGTACAGCGGCTCCGCCGCCGAGATCCGCTCGAACGACGGGGGAGCGGCGGCCATCCGCTCCAGCAGCGCCGGCAGGTCGTCGCGGGAGGGGATCTCGATGCCCACCAGCGCCGGGCCCGTCTCGCGGTTGCTGCGCTTGACGTACTCGAACAGCGTGATGTCGTCGTCCGGCCCGAGCACCTCGTCCAGGAAGCGCCGCAGCGCCCCCGGCTCCTGCGGGAACTCCACCAGGAAGTAGTGCTTGCGGCCCTCGTGCACCAGCGCGCGCTCGACGACCTCCGCGTACCGGCTGACGTCGTTGTTGCCCCCGGAGACCACGCACACCACGCTCTGCCCCGGCTCCACCCGCACGGCTCCGGCCAGCGCGGCCGTCGCCAGCGCCCCCGCGGGTTCGGCGATGATCCCGTCGCTCTGGTACATCGCCAGCATCTCCACGCAGATCGCCCCCTCGGGCACGGTGACCAGCTCCACCGGCGCCCCGGCCACCACCGCGTGCGTGACGTCCCCGACGCGGCGCACCGAGGCGCCGTCGACGAAGGAGTCCAGCTGCTCCAGGCGGACCGGGCGGCCGGCGGCCAGCGCCGCCGCCATCGACGGCGCGCCCTCCGGCTCCACCCCGACGACCCGCACTCCCGGGTGCCGCTCGCGCACCCACGTCAGCACCCCGGCGAGCAGGCCACCGCCGCCCACCGGCACCACCAGGACGTCCGGCGGCGCCTCGCCCAGCTCGGCGAGCTGCTCCAGGACCTCCACCGCGACGGTGCCCTGGCCGGTGAGGGTGCGCACGTCGTCGAACGCCGGCACGACGGTCGCCCCGGTCTCCTGCGCCTCCAGGGCGGCGGCGGCCGCGGACTCGTCGTAGGTGTCGCCGAGCACCACCGTGTGCACGAACTCCTGCCCGAGCGCGGCGATGCGGTCGCGCTTCTGGCGCGGGGTCGTGCGCGGCACGTACACGCGCCCGTGCACCCGCAGCGCGGCGCACGCGTACGCCACGCCCTGCGCGTGGTTGCCCGCGCTGGCGGTGACGACACCGCGCTCGCGCTCGGCGGCGGTGAGCTGCGCGACGAGGTTGTACGCGCCGCGCAGCTTGTAGGAGCGCACCACCTGCAGGTCCTCGCGCTTGAGGCGCACGTGCGCGCCCGTCGCCGCCGACCAGCGCGCGTTGGTCAGCAGCGGGGTGCGCGTGACCACCCCGTCGAGCCGCCGCGCGGCCGCCTCGACGGCGGCCGCGTCGGGCAGGGTCGTCGTCGCGGTCGGCCGCGGCACCTCTAGCGTCATGCCCCGATCCTCCCGCGCGCCCGGGCGTGCTCGCGACGAGGGGCCGGACGCTGGGCGAGGTCGGGGAGGTGCGGGTGGACGGGGCGCAGGTGGTGGTGCGCACCGCGGCGCTGTTCGCCGCGGCCGCGGTGCTGGAGATCGGCGGCGCGTGGCTGGTGTGGCAGGGCGTGCGCGAGCACCGCGGCTGGTGGTGGTGCGGGCTGGGTGCGCTGGCGCTGGCCGGCTACGGGTTCGTCGCCGCCCTGCAGCCTGAGGCGTCGTTCGGGCGGGTGCTGGCCGCCTACGGAGGGGTGTTCGTCGTCGGCTCCCTGCTGTGGGGGGTGGTCGTCGACGGCTTCCGCCCCGACCGCTGGGACCTCACCGGCGCGGCCGTCTGCCTGGTGGGGGCGGCGATCATCGTGCTGGCCCCCAGGAGCCCTTGAGCGCTGCCCCCGCGACTGCGGGGCCGAGGGGAAGAGGGTGGCGCCGGACCGGGAAGCGCCTCACGGCGCATCGCCGCTCGTAGCGGCTTCAGTTGGGACCCGGGGCTACCGCGGCCCGGCGCCTCGACCATTGTAACGACCGGGCCCCGGATCCAGCGCGGTCGAGGGTGGGGCGGGGGTCAGCCGAGCTCGCCGGCGCGCCAGCGGTGCGCCACCGCCTCCAGCTGCTCGGCGGTGCGCAGCATGCGCGCCGCCGAGAGCGTCAGGTCCGCCGCCGCGTCCTCCGGGTCCGGGTGGCGCCCGGTGTGGCGGGGTTCGTCGGCGTGGTGGGCGCGGCCCACCGCGACGATCCGGCAGAACGCCGCCGCCCGCTCCAGCGTCACCGCGAAGTCGCCCTCCGCCACCCCGGCGAGCACCTGGTCGACGACCGCGACGACCTCGGCCGGCCCCGGGGGGTCCGCCACCCCCGCCACCACCTCCAGCACCGGGGTGTACCGCCGGCCCTCGGCGTACTGCCGGGCCACCGCCGAGGGGGCCCGCTGCACCCAGGTGCGCAGCACGTACAGCCGCCACAGCGCACCGGCCAGGGAGTCGGCGGGTGCGTCCGCCCACAGCGCGGCGATGACCTCCAGGCCCTCCTCCTGCGCCAGGCGCACCACCCGCCGCGTCACCTCCGCGTCCTGCGCCGAGCGCGCCCCGTGCACCAGCGCGCTGGCGGCGGCGTGCGCCGCCTCCTGCGCCGCGGACGGGTCGACGCCACCGGCCAGGGAGACGAGGGCGTCGGGGCCGGGCATCGCGGGGCGGTGGTGGCGGCGGGGCGGCTGCGCGCCGGGGGAGTCGGGCACGGTGCCGATGGTGCCACCGGGCACCCGTTCCTGCCGAGGGGCCTGGCGAGGGGTCCGCTGCCGGGGCGCCGGGGGTGCGTCCGGCTCAGCCGGCGAACGGCGGCGGCGGCGCGGCCAGCGTGGCGCGCGGGCAGTCGCGCAGCCGCAACCCGCCGTGGCTGAGCGCCTCGTCGCACAGGGACTCCACGCTCCAGCCCAGGTCGGCGCCGAAGCGGGTCACGGTGACGCGGTAGACGGTGATCTCGTAACGGGTCGGCGTGCCGTACGCGACGTGGATGCGGCCGATCAGCTCGGCGCCGGCCACGTTCTCCGACCCGTTCCAGGGCCGGTCGAAGCGGCTCCACAGGCTCGGGCCGCTCTGCCACACCCCGCCGTTCTGCACGTCGCGCAGCGCCAGCTCGACCAGGACGGCGCGCGCGGCCTCCTCGGGCACGATGGCGGCGGGCCGGATGACCTCGGACAGCTCGCCCTGCGGGGAGGTCCGGGGCGCGGGGGCCGGCTGCTCGTGCACGACCCCCCATCGGCAGACCCCGGTGGGGACTGAAGCGCGACACGCCGGTGTCCCGCCCCCGCGAGGAGTGGTGGTGCCTGCCGTAGCGGTGAGGCATGATGAACGCAACAGCACGTCCGGTAGTCGTTCGGACACGTTCACCTGTGCGTGGTGCGAGGCCGTTGGGGAAGACGCCCTTCACACCGATGCAGAGGAGGACGGCATGTCCGGTGCGATCACCCGCGGCGTGCTCTACGTGCACTCCGCACCGCGAGCGCTCGTCCCGCACGTCGAGTGGGCGGCCGGCGGTGTCCTCGGCGTGCGCGCGTCCTTCGACTGGACCGCGCAGCCGATCGCGCAGGGCTGCCTGCGCGCCGAGTACTCCTGGCAGGCCCCGCAGGGCTCGGGGGCCCGGCTGGCCTCCGCCCTGCGCGGCTGGGCGCACCTGCGCTTCGAGGTGACCGAGGAACCCAGCCAGGGCTGCGACGGCGGCCGCTGGAGCCACACCCCCTCGCTGGGCATCTTCCACGCCGTCACCGACGTGCACGGCAACGTCCAGGTCCCCGAGGACCGGGTCCGCGCCGCCCTGGAGCTGCTGGACGGCCCCGCCGCCGACCCGGCCGCGGCCCGCCGCGCCCTGGCCCTGGCCGTGGGCGAGGCGTGGGACTGCGAGCTGGAGGTCTTCCGGCACGCCGGTGACGACACCCCGGTGCGCTGGCTGCACCACGTCGGCTGAGGCACCGCGTCGGCTGAGGAGCACCCGCCGGGAACGCGCGAGGGCCCCGCACCCGGTGGGTGCGGG
>NZ_JBJLSE010000151.1:0-5424 GCF_050871845.1 Kineococcus arenarius subsp. arenarius | reverse complement strand
TGATCAAGGAAGTTGCAACTTCCTTGATCACCGAGGGCTGTGGGGGGCGGGAGGGGTGGGGGAGCGTCAGACCTCGCCGAGGCACGGGCCCCCGCCCAGGGCGGCCAGGCCCGTCAGGTCCCCCGCGGCGAAGCCCGCCACCCCGGTGAACTCCGGGTCCATCAGCTGCGCGGGGTCCTCCACGTGCCCCAGGCCCACCACGTGCGCCAGCTCGTGCAGCCACACCGCCTGCACCCGCCGGCGCACCGCCGGGTCGCCGAGGTCGCCCAGGGCGCTCGCCGTCACCCCCGCCGAACCCGACACGATGACCGCCCGCCCCGAGGACGTGCGGGCCAGCACCGGCCCGCCCCGCCCCAGCACCACCCCGCCGGTGCCCTGCTCGCCGGCGCCCTGCTCACCGGTGCCCCGCCCGCTCGCGCCGTGCCCCCGGGCGGCGTCCTCGGCGGCCTCCACGGGCACGTTCCAGCGCAGCAGCGCCGGCGCCCACCGGTCGCCCCAGCGCTGCGGGTCGTACGGCCGTGCGCGGTCCGTCTCGTCGGTGGTGCCGTCGCTCACGAAGCGCAGGCCCGTGGCCCGCGAGACCCGCTCCAGCGCCGCGGCCAGCACCGCCTCCCCGCCGGGCGGGGCCCCCTCGGGGTTCACCACGTAGTGCACCGGGCGGCACGGGTCCCAGCGGGCCGGCTCGCCGTCCGCGCCGCGCGCCCCGGCGGACCAGGACGCGCTGGGCACCGCCACCGGCTCCGGGTGCCCCAGCGGGCTGCCGGTGGACTCGTGCCCCGGCGTGGGGAAGCGCCGCGGCCCGGCGGCCGCCACGCCCGCGCCGTCGACCAGGCCGGTGCGCTCCAGCGCCGGCACGCCCACCGCCAGCACCAGCGCCAGCGCGCCCGAGAACAGCGCGCGCAGCGCGGGGCGGCGCCCCCGGGGCGCGCGTCGGCGGTCCGGGGCGGCGGCGGGCACCCGACGACTGTGCCGTCCCCGAGCCCGCCGGGGAGGCGTTCTCCCCGAACGGCGCAGGGGGCCCACCCGTCCGGCCGCCGGGGCGGTCAGCCCCGGGGCGGGGGACAGCGCACCAGCAGCACGCCGGGCTCCACCGCGACCCGGATCCGCAGCGCGGTGCCGATCGGGTCGCCGTCCAGCTCCACCTCCTGCGGTTCCGCGCAGCTCACCTCGATGCTGCGCCCGCGCAGGTGCTGCACCCGCCGCTGCCCGCGCCGGTCGCGCGTGACGATCGCCCACGCCACCTCGCCCCAGGCGATCCCGCCGCGCGGGGAGAGCACCACCGCGTCGAGGAACCCGTCGTCGACGCGCGCGTCCGGCATGAGCACGAGGTTCTTCGTCAGCCGCCCGCAGTTGCCGACGATGACGGCGCGGGTGCGCACGCCCACGGGCTCACCGTCGTCCACGCGCACCTTCACCCGCGCCTGCGGCCCCCACAGCGCCCGCGCGCCCGACACCACGTAGGCGCCGTAGCCCAGGTGCCGCTTCAGGCGGTCCTCGACCCCCGCCATCATCGCCGCGTCGAACCCCAGGCCGGCCATGACGAGGAACAGGTGCCGCTCGGGAGCGGGGTCGTCGCCGGTGCGGTCGACCTCCAGCCACCCCACGTCCACGGCGGTGTCCGGGGCGGAGAACACGAGGTCGAGCGCGGCGGTCAGGTCCGCGTGCGGGACGTCGAGGTTGCGGGCCAGCAGGTTGCCGGTGCCGGCGGGCAGCAGGCCCATCGGCACCCCGGTGCCCGCCATCGCCTCGGCGACCGCCCGCACCGTGCCGTCCCCGCCGGCGGCCAGCACGACGTCCACGCCCTGCGCCAGCGCCGCGCGGGCCTGCTCGGTGCCCCGCTCGGCCGGTGTCGTCTCCAGCCACAGCGGGTCCTCCCAGCCGTGGGTGCGGAATGCCGCCGCCGTGTAGGCCTGCCGCCGCCGGCGCGCGCTCTCGTCCAGGTGCGCGAACTTGGAGGGGTTCACCACGATCGCCGCCCGCGGCCGCGCGGGCGGCGCCTGCGCCAGCGCCGGGGTGGACACCTCCGCCAGCAGGGCCCGCAGTCGCCGGCCGGTGCGCCGCTCGCGCACCAGCAGCCCGCTCACCACGACCAGCAGCACGGCCAGCAGCACGACCGGCGCGAGGAGGAGCGCACCCGCCCCCTGCACGTCGCCCGCCGTCACCCGGCCACGCTACCGGGGCCGCTCCCGTCGAGCGCGCAGCGGGCGCGGGCGCTCCGTTAGGGTCGGTGCGTGATCGACCTGCGACTGCTCCGGGACGACCCCGACGCCGTGCGCGCCAGCCAGCGCGCCCGCGGCGAGGACGAGGCGGCCGTGGACCGCGCGCTGGCCGCCGACGTGCGCCGCCGCGGGGCGATCTCCGAGTTCGAGCGGCTGCGCGCCGAGCAGAAGTCCCGCGGCAAGGACGTCGCCAGGGCGAAGGGCGAGGAGAAGCAGGCCCTGCTGGCCGGGGTGAAGGAGCTCGCCGAGCAGGTCAAGGCCGCCCAGGCCGAGGCCGACGCCGCCGCGCAGGAGTTCGACGCCGCGATGCGCTCCATCCCCAACGTCGTCGCCGACGGCGTGCCGCCCGGCGGCGAGGACGACTACGTCGTGCTGCGCGAGGTCGGCGAGCGGCCGCAGCCGCCCGAGGGCCTGGCCGCCTGGCGCGACCACCTGGAACTGGGCGAGCTGCTGGGCGCCATCGACACCGAGCGCGGCGCGAAGGTGTCCGGCTCGCGGTTCTACTTCCTCACCGGCGTCGGCGCGCGCCTGGAGCTGGCGCTGCTGAACATGGCCGTCGCCCGCGCCCTCGAGGCCGGGTTCACCCCGATGATCACCCCGACGCTGGTCAAGCCGGAGGTCATGGCGGGCACCGGGTTCCTCGGTGCGCACGCCGCGGAGGTGTACCGGCTGGCCGAGGACGACCTCTACCTCACCGGCACCTCCGAGGTGGCGCTGGCCGGCTACCACGCCGACGAGATCCTCGACCTGTCCGCGGGCCCGAAGCGGTACGCGGGCTGGTCGGCCTGCTACCGGCGCGAGGCCGGTTCGTACGGCAAGGACACCCGCGGCATCGTCCGCGTGCACCAGTTCCACAAGGTCGAGATGTTCTCCTTCTGCCGCCCCGAGGACGCCGCCGCCGAGCACGAGCGGCTGCTGGCCCTGGAGGAGGCGATGCTCGCCGCGGTCGAGGTGCCCTACCGGGTCATCGACACCGCCGCCGGCGACCTCGGCAGCTCCGCGGCCCGCAAGTTCGACTGCGAGGCGTGGGTGCCCTCGCAGGGTGCCTACCGGGAGCTGACCTCCACCTCGAACTGCACGACCTTCCAGGCGCGCCGCCTGGGCGTGCGCGAGCGCACCGAGGGCGAGGGTGGCACCCGCCCGGTGGCGACCCTCAACGGCACCCTGGCCACCACCCGCTGGATCGTGGCGCTCCTGGAGAACCACCAGCTCCCCGACGGCTCGGTGCGCGTGCCGCAGGCGCTGCGCCCGCACCTCGGGCTGGACGTCCTCACCCCCGCCTGAGCCCACGCCTGAGCCCCCGTCCGGGTCCCGGTCGGGACCGGCGCCCGGACGGGTGGTGCCGCGCGCCTCGCCGGGCCACCCGCCCCGGCGGGAACTAGGGTCGACCGGGTGAACGGGGGGATGCGGGGCGCGCTGGTCGCGCTGGACGTCGATGGCACGATCGTCGACCACGACGAGGCGCTGTCGGACCGGGTGCGGGTGGCCGTGCAGCGGGTGGCGGCGTCGGGGGCGCACGTGGTGGTGGCCACGGGCCGCTCCCTGCACGGGGTGCTGCCGGTGCTGCAGCGGCTGGACCTGCACACCGGGTTCCTGGTGTGCAGCAACGGCGCCGTCACCGTGGAGCTGGACCGCTCGGAACCGGAGGGCTACCGGGTGGTGTCCCTGCACACCTTCGACGCCTCCCGGGCCGCGCAGGCGCTGCGCGCGAGCATCCCCACCGGGCTGTTCGCGGTGGAGGTGCTGGGCCGCGGCTTCAAGGTCACCGGGCCGTTCCCGGACGGCGAGCTGACCGGCGAGGTCGAGGTCGTGCCGTTCGAGGAGATGTTCGACGAACCGGTGATGCGCGTGGTGGTGCGCAGCCCCGAGCACACCTCGGCGGAGTTCGGGGAGCTCGTGGCGGGCATCGGCCTGCACGGGGTGGCGTACTCGGTGGGCTGGACGGCGTGGCTGGACCTGGCCCCGGACGGCGTCACCAAGGCCAGCGCCCTGGAGGACGTGCGCTCGCGGCTGGACGTGCCCCGCGCGGCGACCATCGCGGTCGGCGACGGGCGCAACGACGTCGAGATGCTGCAGTGGGCGGCGCGCGGCGTGGCGATGGGCAACGCGCCCGCGGAGGTGCGCGCGGTCGCCGACGAGGTGACCGGTGACGTGGACGACGACGGCCTGGCCGACGTCCTGGAGGACCTGCTGGCCGGCGAGCGCGAGGCTCGCGCCGCCTCGTGACCCGCCCGGCCGGGCCCGGCGCGCCCGGCCCGCTGGAGCGGGTGCGGCGCACCTTCCGCGCCCGCGTGGCCGGCGACCCGAGCGGGACGCCGGACTGGGTGCGCGAGGTCGCCGTGGTGGGCGGCCGCGACGGGTGGTTCGACCCGGCCGGGGTGGTGTGGGCGGTGCACGGTGGGCTGCCCACCCTCGTCGGCGGTCTGGTGGCGCTGCTGGGGCAGGCCGCCCACCCGCTGGCGCTCGCGGGGGTGCAGGGCCACTCGGACTACCGGCGCGACCCGTGGGGGCGGCTGGTGGGCACGGCCCGGTGGCTGGCGGTGTGCACGTTCGGCTCGGCGGAGCTGGCCGAGCGCGAGTGCGCCCGGGTGCGCGGGGTGCACCGGCGGGTGCGGGGGACGACCGCCGACGGGCGCGCGTACTCGGCCGGCGACCCGGACCTGCTGCGCTGGGTGCACCTGGCCTTCACCGACGCGTTCCTCGCCGCGCACCGCGAGCTGGGCGTGGACCTCGCCCCCCGGTTCGGGCGGCGCTGGCCGGACGCGTACGTGCGCGAGTGGGCGCCCAGCGCGCGGGCGCTGGGTGCGCGCGACCTCCCGGCGAGCGAGGCGGAGCTGGCCGAGGCGCTGGCGGGGTTCGCGCCGGTGCTGGAGCCGGTGCCTGCGGACCTGCGCCGCTTCCTGCTCGCCCCGCCGGGGCTGAGCCGGGCGGAGGCGCCGTTCTACGCGGGGCTGACCGGGGCGGCGGAGCTGCTGCTGTCCCCGGTGGTGGCGCCGTGGGCCGGTGCGCCCGGGCGCGGTGCGCGCGGCCCGCGCCGGCGCTTCCGCCTGGCGACCGCCCGGGCCCAGCTGCGGGCGCTGCGCGCGGTGACGGGCCCGGAGCCCTGGGAGCAGGCCGGGCGCTTCCGCACCGGCACCGGCCCGCGCCCCACCTGGCTCTGACCCCCTCCCCTTCGGTGATCAAGGAAGTTGCAACTTCCTTGATC
>NZ_JBJLSE010000150.1:0-5429 GCF_050871845.1 Kineococcus arenarius subsp. arenarius | reverse complement strand
CCCCCCCCCCCCCCCCCCCCCCCCCCCCCCCCCCCCCCCCCCCCCCCCCCCCCCCCCCCCCCCCCCCCCCCCCCCCCCCCCCCCCCCCCCCCCCCCCCCCCCCCCCGGGAGGCGGGGGTGGGAGGGCGAGGAGGTGCGACGGAGGACGGGTGCCAGGCGCAACCTTCGGGGGACGGCCCTCCGCCGGGGGGTACCTACGCTGTGGGAGTGAGCGCCGCCCCGCCGCCGGCCCTGCCGGCCGTCCCGCCGGTGCGCGACCCCCGCGTCGCCCGCTGGCCCTTCGCCCCGCGCCTGCGCGACGTGCTGGCGATCCTCCTGTCGCTGCCGGTGGCGCTCGTCTGGTTCTCCGCCCGGGTGGAGGGGCCCGCCTCCTCCGTGCAGGGCGGCTTCTCCGCCGCTCCCCTGGACCTGGCGCACGTGGAGGCCGCGGACGTGACAGCGCTGGTGGTGGCGCTGGGCGCCTGCGCCGCGCTGTGGTGGCGCCGGCAGCACCCGGTGGCGGTCGCCGTCGTCACGGTCCTGGTGGCGCTGGTGATCGCCTTCGACGGGGCGATGTTCTTCGCGCTGCTCACCCTGGCGGTGCGCCGGCGCGACCGGCTGCTGGTGCTGCTGGCGGTGGTGGGTTTCGTCGCCTCGGCCACGGCCGCGATGCGCACCACGCTGGACGGCTGGGGGTTCTCGGTGTCCACCGCCGCCCTGGGCACGGCCCTGGTGGTGTTCGTCGGCGCGTACGTGGGCGCCCGCCGCGACCTGGTGTGCTCGCTGTGGGAGCGCGCCGAGCGCGCCGAGCACGAGCAGGTGCTGCGCGCCGAGCAGGCGCGCCTCGCCGAGCGCACCCGCATCGCCCGGGAGATGCACGACGTGCTGGCGCACCGCATCTCCCTGGTCGCCCTGCACGCCGGCGGGCTGGAGGTGCGCCCCGACGTGGGCCCCGAGCAGGTGGAGTCGACGGCGGCGACGATCCGGGAGACGGCGCGCACGGCGCTGGAGGACCTGCGCCGGGTGCTGGGCGTGCTGCGCACCCCCGGGACGGGGGTGACCGGCGCGGTCGGTACGGCGGCCGCGGCGGCGGAGCTGGCGCCGCAGCCCACCCTGGTGGACGTGCGCGCGCTGGTGGAGTCCAGCAGGGAGGCGGGGGTCAGCGCGGAGTTCCGCACCGACGTGCCGGTGCACGCGGACGTCCCGGCCGAACTGGGCCGCACCGTGTACCGGGTGGTGCAGGAGGCGCTGACGAACGTGCACAAGCACGCGCCGTCGGCGCGCACGGTGGTGACGATCTCCGGTGAGGTGGGCCGCGAGCTGCTCGTGTCGGTGGTCAACGCCCGCTCCGGCGGGGAGGCGTCCGGGTTGCCGGGTGCCGGGTCGGGGCTGGTGGGGCTGTCCGAGCGCGTCGGTTTCGCCGAGGGCACGATCCGCAGCGGGCCCGAACCCGACGGCGGGTTCGCGGTGCGCGCGCAGCTGCCGTGGCCGCTGCCGGAGGGCGGGTCCCCCCGGCGGACCTCCGCCACGTGGACCCCGCCGGATGCCAGACTCACCCCCGCACCGGTGGCGGCCGGGCGCGGCGCGGACCGCGCGCCCCGGCCGCACGGCACCGGCACCCAGGACGACGGACGGAGAGCAGCACCGTGACCACCCCCGAGGGGACCCCGCACGCCGCGGACGGAACGACCGGGACACCGCAGCGGCCGACGCGGGTGCTGCTGGTCGACGACGACGCCCTGGTGCGCGCCGGGCTGCGGATGATCCTGTCCAGCGCCGAGGACCTCGAGGTCGTCGGCGAGGCGGAGAACGGCGCGCAGGCCGTGGAGGGCGTGGCGGCGCACCGCCCCGACATCGTCCTGATGGACGTGCGCATGCCCGTCATGGACGGCCTGAGCGCCGCGAAGGCCATCACCGCCCGCCCGCAGGCGCCGGCCGTGGTGATGCTGACGACCTTCGACCTGGACGAGTACGTGTTCCAGGCGCTGCAGGCCGGGGCCACCGGGTTCCTGCTGAAGGACACCCCGCCGCGCGAGCTGGTCGCGGCGGTGCGGGTGGTGGCCGCGGGCGAGGCGATGCTCTCGCCGACGGTGACGCGCCGGCTGGTGGGGCACTTCGCCGCCGACGCGGTGAACCCGCGCCGCCGCGAGGCCGCCGAGCGGCTGCAGCTGCTGACCGAGCGCGAGCGCGAGGTGCTGGGCGCGGTGGGCCGCGGGCTCTCGAACGCCGAGATCGGCCGGGAGCTGTTCATGAGCGAGGCGACGGTGAAGACGCACGTGTCGCGGCTGCTGACGAAGCTGGAGGCGCACAACCGCGTGCAGGTGGCGATCGTCGCGCACGACGCGGGGCTGCTGGACGGCTGAGCGCCGCGGGCCGCCCGGTGGTCCCGGACGGCCCGCGGACCGCTCAGTCCACCAGGGCGATCGCGAACCCGTCCCAGCCCTTGGCCCCCACCGTCTGCAGGGCGGTGGCGGTCAGGCGCGGGTGCGCCCCCACGGCGTCCAGGAACGTGCGGACCCCCCGCACGCCGGGGTCGTCCGCGGCGGGGTCGACGAGCCGGCCGCCCCGCACGACGTTGTCGCCGACGAGCACGGCGCCGGGGCGGGACAGGCGCACCGCCCACTGCAGGTACTGGGGGTATCCGCCCTTGTCGGCGTCGATGAACACCAGGTCGAACGGGCCGGCGCCCTCGCGCTCCAGGACCGGCAGCGTGTCCAGCGCGGCCCCCACCCGCACGTCGACCACGCCGGTCAGGCCGGCCCGCTCGACGTTGCGGCGGGCGACCTCGGCGTGCCGCGGCTCGAACTCCAGGCTGACGAGGCGGCCGCCGTCGCCCAGGCCGCGGGCCAGGTGGATGGTGCTGTACCCGCCCAGGGTGCCGATCTCCAGCACGCGGCGGGCACCGGTGATCCGGGCCAGCAGCGTGAGGAAGGCGCCCTGCAGCGGGGAGACGTCGATGGGCGGCAGGCCCGCCGCCCGGTTCTCCTCCAGCACCTGCTCCAGCACCTCGTCGGCGGGCAGCAGGGCCCTCGCGAGGTGGTCGTCCACGGCGGCCCAGTCCTGTCGTTGCACGGGTCCCATCGTGCTCCTCCCGCAGCCGGTTCAGCGCAGCAGGTCCGGCACCTGGAGCTCCACCCCGTGCACGTGGGTGGCCAGGAACGCGAACACCGTCTCGTACCAGAGGATCGCGTGCTGCGGGGTGAGCACCCAGTGGTTCTCGTCGGGGTAGTACAGGAAGCGGTGGGGCATGTCGGCGGGGTCGCCGTCCCAGTTCTCGTTGAGCGCCCACCACAGCGCCAGGCCCTCGCCGATCGGCACCCGGAAGTCCTGGTCGCCGTGGATGACCAGCACGGGCGTGGTGATGCGGTCGGCGTGCGCGGAGGGGTCGTTCGCGGCGACCATCGCGGGGGTCATCTCCCGCGACCAGTACCAGGGGGCGTCGGTGGTGCCCCCGAAACCGCGCAGCGACCACAGGGAGGCGTGGGTGACGATCGCCCGGAACCGGTCGGTGTGCCCGGCGATCCAGTTGGCCACGTACCCGCCGAACGAGCCGCCCATCGCGGCGGTGCGCGCGGCGTCGAGGTCGTCGCGCTCCAGCGCGGCGTCGGTGACGGTCATCAGGTCGGTGTAGGGCGCCTCGCCCCACGCGCCCCAGCCGCGGGCCAGGAACTGCGCCCCGTACCCGGTGGACAGGCCCGGGTCGGGCAGGAGGACCGCGTACCCGCGCGCCACGGCCACCCACGGGTTCCACCGCCACGACCAGGAGTTCCACGAGCTCAGCGGCCCGCCGTGCACCCACAGCAGCAGCGGGGCGGGGACCTCTGCCGAGGCGGTGGCGGGCAGCGCGAGCCAGGCGCGCAGGTCGCTGCCGTCGGCGGCGGTGGTGGTGACCTCGGTGAGGGTCCCGGGCAGCTGCACGGCGGGGGCCGGGCCGGGCAGGTGCTGCGGTTCGCCCCCCGCGGTGCGGGCGTCCAGGCGCACCACGGCGGGCGGGGCGTCCACCGCGGAGCGCACCGCGTACACGTGCGCCCCGTCGGGCGAGACGCACAGGGAGCCGTAGGCGCCGTGGTCGCCGGTCAGCCGCGTCACCTCCCCCGTGGCGACGTGGACGCGGAACACCGGTGCGCGCCCGTGGTCGTCGGCGGCGAGGAACAGCTCGTCCGAACCGGGCCCCCACTGCGGCTGCGCACCCCACGGGTCCCAGCCGGGCACGACCTCGCGCACGCCGGAACCGTCGAGCGCGACGAGCACCAGCCGCACCGACGGCGGCCGCTCGGGGGTGGAGCGGGACTCGGCGAGCGCGGCGACGTGGCGGCCGTCCGGGGAGACGGCCACGGCGCCGAACTCGCGCTGCGGGTCGTCGGCGAGCACGCGCACGCCGCCGTCGGCGGTGGAGATCGCCACCAGCCGCACGTGCTGGTCGCCGCGCGGGCCCGCGACGACCTCGGTGGTGACGAGTTCCGCCCCGTCGGGGGTCAGGGCGGCGCTGGCCTCGTGGTACCGCAGGCCGGGCGCGGGCGTCAGGTCCCGCCAGCGCAGCGTCTCGCGGGCCCCGGCCGCGGGTTCGGCGGCGAGCAGCCGCGCGGTGAGGAACCGGGGTTCGTCGGGGCCGAGGTCGCTGTCCCAGTACCGCACCGGGACCCGTGCGTGCAGGACGGCGGTGACCTTCTTCTCCTCGCGCGCCTTGCGGCGGGCGGCGTCGGAGGTGGGGCCGTCCTCGGCGTCGTCGGCGCCGGGCATCGTCGCGGACGTGACGACGACGCGGTCGCCGGTGCGCGCCACCAGCGGCGCCGACACCCCGCCGGGCCGGGTGCCGACGACGCGCGCCTCCCCCGCGGGCGGCAGCGCCCACAGCGCGGCGGGCGCGTCCTCGGCGGCGCCGGTGTCCGGGTCGGGGCGCGTGGAGGTGAACAGCAGGGTGCCGTCGGGGGCGAACACCGGGGAGGACTCCGCGGCGGCGCCTCGGGTGAGCCGGTGGGCGGGGCGCTGCCCGGCGGGGTCGACCTCCCACAGCGCCGCGCGCCAGCGCGTGGCGTCGGACGTGAGGGTGGCCACCGTCGTCACCAGGCGGGTGCCGTCCGCGGACAGCGCCAGGCCGGCCGTGCGCGGCAGGGCGGTGAAGGCGTCGAGGTCCGCGAACGGTGTCGCGGTGGGGCTGTGGGCCATGCCCCGTTCTACATCCCGGGGGCTACGGCCCGGCCGGGCGGGGGGCCGCGCCGGGGTACTCCCGGACGGTGCTGACCGGGACCGCGTCGGCGGGGGTGGTCGCGGCGGGCAGCAGGGCGATGCCGGCCGCGGTGGCGGCGGTGGCGACGAGGCCGAGGGCGAGGCGGTACGGGGTCATGCCGTTCTCCTTGCGCCGTCCGGGTGACGTGCCCCTGGTGTCGGCACCGCGCCGCACCCCCTTGAGCCACCCCCGCGGTGATCAAGGAAGTTGCAACTTCCTTGAT